>JAGBSA010000178.1 GCA_017632095.1 Bacteroidales bacterium
GCTAAAAGTAAGGTCAGAGTTTTCTTGCAACAAATAATTCGATAGGACGCTCATGTTTTGTATGGCTTTGCTTCAACAAAGGAACGTGCTCTTTTCAAGGAGTTGATTTCTGTAAATGGTGTAGGACCTAACACAGCCAGAATGATGTTGTCTTCGTTGAATCCAGATGAGCTTGTTCGTGCTGTGGTAAATGAGGATATTGCATCGATAAAAGCTATCAAGGGTATCGGCTTAAAAACTGCCCAAAGGATAGTTGTTGATTTGAAAGATGGTTTGTCTAAATTTGAAATTGCAGAAACTGTTATTCCAAACAACAATAAAAACAGAGAGGAAGCGTTATTAGCTTTGCAGACACTTGGCTTTAATAAATTGCTAATCGAAAAGACAGTTGATAAGATTTTGAAAGAGGGTGTTGATTATAGTGTTGAAGAATTGATTCGATTGGCATTAAAGGTGTTGTAATAAATTTTGAGAGTCGATTTACCGATGATAAGGTTTAGAAATATATTATCAAATATTTATCTTATTTTATGTGCTTTGGTAGTAATGTTATTTGCTACCAATTTGCATGCTCAAAATGACGACCTGCGGTATTCTATAGATGACTCTACGGAAAGCCCATTGTTTTTAGATACTCCTAAGAATATTACTACAAGTGTTGAATACGATGCTGAGAGTAATGAATATATTCTTATTAAGAAAGCAGGTAATATAATAATCGAAAGAAAGGTCTTGTCTTTTGCTGAATATCAAAATTACGATATGGACAAGATGATTAACGAATATTGGCATAACCGTTCTCAATCTTCGAAAATAGTTAGTTCGTCGAATGATGGTGTGCTTGGTTCGATGATTCCTCAACTAAAAATCAATAGCGAATTGTTTGAAACGATTTTCGGAGGGCAGACAATTGATATAAGACCAAGTGGTAATGCTGAAATAAAATTCGGAGTTGTAAATAATAGAAATGAGAATCTTGCTTTAAGTGAGAGCCAAAGAAGTAATACGAATTTGGATTTTGATATGAATTTCCAGGTAAACGTACTTGCTCAGGTTGGAACGGCTATCAATTTTAATTTTAACTTCAATACAGAGGCTACATTCGACTTTGAAAACCAATTGAAGTTGAAATACGAAGGCAAGGAAGATGAAATTATTCAGTTGCTTGAAGGTGGTGATGTTAGTTTCCCTCTTCCTTTGACTTTGATTCAAGGTACTCAGTCTTTGTTTGGTATTAAATCGAAGATGAAGTTTGGTAACCTTACTTTGGATGCGGTTATCTCTCAACAAAAGTCGGAATCAAGTTCGATAACACTGCAAGGCGGAGCTCAGATGCAAGAGTTTAATTTCAAGGCTTGGGATTATGATGAAGACAAACACTTCTTCATCGCTCAGTATTTTTACGACAACTACAACAATGCAATGAGTTCGTTGCCGATTATTAATTCCAATATCGTTATCACTAAGATTGAGGTTTGGAAAACGAATATTGGTGCGGCTGTTACAAACAATCGTAACCTTGTTGCTTTTGCCGATTTGGGTGAATCTAAACCTTATGCTAACAATCCTTCGTTTGATATTCCCGGAGCAAGGGCTTTGCCTGACCAATATTTGTCTAACAGATTGCTTCAGGTGATTGATGTAAATACGATAAGGAATATCAACAATATTAGTTCTTATTTGCAAGGTTTAGGATTTGTTTCAGGACAAAATTATGAGAAAATAGAAAGTGCAAGAAAACTTTCACCTAATGAATATAGCTTTAACTCAAAGTTAGGTTTTATTTCCTTGACACAACCTTTGTCTGCAGATCAAGTATTGGCGGTTGCATTTCGTTATCAGATTGTTGGAGATACGACAACTTACCAAGTGGGAGAGTTTTCTGACGAAGGAGTGTCGGATCCTAATACTTTGATTGTAAAATTACTTAAGAGTACTTCGATAAATGTTCAAAACCCAATGTGGAAGTTGATGATGAAGAACGTTTATCGCCTTAAAAACGCTTATCAAGTCACCGAAGAGGATTTTCGTTTGAATATATTGTATCAAGCCGATGAAGATGGTGTTCAAACCGGTTACTTTAGAGAAGGGGATTGGAACGGGATTCCGCTTTTGCAAGTGTTCGGATTAGATAGAATGGATAACCAACAGAATATGTTCTCTGATGGAGTGTTCGACTTTTTGGATAATGCTATAGTAAACGGAGGTACGATTCAAAAGGATAAAGCGTTGGTTTTCTTTCCTACTGTTGAGCCTTTCGGAAAGGATTTGAGAGCAACATTGAACAATGACGAACTTGCAGATAAGTATTGTTTCGACTCGTTGTACACGCTTACAAAATCACAAGCTGAACAATATCCAAACAAAAATAAGTTTTACTTAGAGGGTAGATACAAATCTTCTTCTGGAGCCGAAATTTCATTGAATTCGATGAATGTTCCGCAAGGTTCGGTTAAGGTTATGGCGGGTGGTATTACTCTTGTTGAGGGTACCGATTATACAGTGGACTATGCAATGGGACGTGTCCGAATAATAAATCAAGGGTATCTCAACTCAGGAACGCCTATCACTGTATCTACTGAATCAAACTCTGTTTTTAGTTCGGTAAGTAAGAGAATGCTTGGTTTGAGAGCAAACTACGAAGTTAATAAAGACTTTACTTTGGGTGCTACTTTGATGAATCTGCACGAAAGTCCATTGAGTCAAAAGGTGGATTTGAAAGAAGAACCTTCAAGCAATACGATTTGGGGTGTTGATATGAACCTTCGAAAAGATGTTCCTTGGCTTACTAAATTGGTTGATTTGCTTCCATTTTATCAAACAAAATCTCCATCTATCTTGAATATGAGTGGAGAATTCGCTCATTTTATGCCGGGCAATCCTAATGTAATTGGTAAAAGTGGTACTGCTTATGTTGATGACTTTGAAACCTCTAAGCAATCTCGCGATTTGAAAGCCGTTAGTGCTTGGTTCCTTGCCTCAACTCCTCAAGACTATAATTCTAATGCACCTCTTTTCCCTGAGACTGCAAAAAATCTTGGTTTGACTTATGGTTTCAATAGAGCGAAAATTGCTTGGTACTATATAGATGACAATTTCTATAGCCGACCTCCTGCAAACATTAATGCAGATGACTGTTCTGAGCCATACACTCGAAGAATAAAAGAAAGAGAATTTCACCCGAACAAAGATATTCCTCCAACAGGTATAGAATATATCAGAGAATTTAATATTGCTTACTATCCTTCTGAACGTGGACCATACAATTACGATACTACCTCGGCATTTTCGGCAGGTATTGCAGAAGATGGCTCACTTAGATTGCCGGAATCTCGTTGGGGAGGTATAATGCGTAAGTTGGATCAAACGGATTTTGAGGCTACAAACACAGAATATATTGAGTTTTGGCTGATGGACCCATTCATTGACAAGCCTGACCATAGTGGTGGTAAGTTGTACTTTAACTTGGGAGAGATTTCAGAAGATATTTTGAGAGATGGTCGAAAGAGTTTTGAGAATGGATTACCTTTGAGTGCTGAAGTTGTAGATGTAGATACTACAATTTGGGGACGTGTTCCTCGTTTGCAATCAATCGTTAATGCTTTCAGCAATGATCCAACTGCTCGTCAATATCAAGATATAGGATATGATGGTTTGTCAGATGAGGACGAAAATACATTCTTCGAAAGATTCTTACAAATAACATCTCAACAACTAAACGACGATGCTTATAGCAAACTGATTGCAGACCCTTCTGCCGATGACTTTATGTATTTTAGAAATGACCAATATGATGCTTCAAATGCTAAGATTTTGGAACGTTACAAAAAATACAATGGTCCTGATGGTAACTCTTCTGTTGTTTCTGATGATTCCGAATATTCTTCTCAAGCAACTTCGCTTCCAAATATCGAAGACATAAATCAAGACAATACCTTATCGGAGGCTGAGAATTACTATGAATATGTTCTGGAACTGACTCCTTCAAATATGGTTATAGGTAAGAACTATATTACCGATATACATGAGGCTCGAAGTGTTGAATTAAGCAATGGAACAAGTGTAGATTGCAAGTGGTATCAGTTTAAGATTCCTATTAGAGAACCGCATCGAAAAGTCGGTACGATAAATGGCTTTCAGTCAATTCGCTTTATGAGAGTCTTTTTGCGTGAATTTGAAGAGCCTATTGTTCTTCGTTTTGGTACGTTTGAACTTGTGAGTGGAGAGTGGAGGAAATACACCGATAATTTGCTTACACCGGGTATTTATCCAAGTGGAACGCAAAGTGAAAACACCTCGTTCACTGTTGCAACTGTAAATATCTTTGAAAACGGAAAACGTTTACCTGTTCCTTATGCAATGCCTCCGGGAATAGAACAAGAACAAATTTACACCACAACAACGGTTACAAATCAAAACGAACAGGCTCAAAGTTTGAAGATTCTAGATCTTGGAGATGGTGACGCAAGAGCAATATATAAAACAACAGATTTTGATTTGAGACAATACAAACGTTTGAAGATGTTTGTACATGCTGAAAAGGTGAACGAATTTGACGAATATCAAACAGGAGAACTTTCATTGTTTGTGCGTTTAGGAACAGATTTCACAAACAACTACTATGAATACGAAATTCCATTGTCATTTACACCTTGGTTTATAAGCGCTTCTAACAGGGAGGCGATATGGCCTGAGGACAATAGCGTAGATATAGACCTTGAAAAGCTAGTCTCTGTCAAGGAAAACAGAAATGCAAAGATTCGTTCCAACGACAATACGGTTAGTTCCTTAATTCCATATTATGAAAACATAGATGGAAGAAAGATAACAGTTCTCGGTACACCGAATATTGCAGGAGTTAAAGTCATAATGATAGGTATCAGAAACCCTAAAAAGCAACATCAGAATGACGGAGATGATATGCTGCCAAAATCAGCAGAGATTTGGATTAACGAATTAAGACTTACCGATTTTAATCGCTCGAGTGGCTGGGCTGCAACGGGGTTTGCAAGAGCCAATCTTGCGGATTTGGGAGACATATCTTTGTCTGCAAGTTATCGTTCTGCAGGATTTGGAGGCTTGGAACAAAAAATCTCAGAAATATCTCAAGACAATATCGGAACAGTTGACGTTGCTACCAATATAGAAGTAGGGAAGCTATTTCCGGAAGAACTAGGTATCCGACTACCTGTACACTTTGATTATTCTCAATCTGTAAGTAATCCAAAGTATAACCCACTTGATCCCGATGTTAAGTTGGAAAATGACCTTATGAGTTACAGAACAGAAAGGGAAAAAGACTCCATACGCCACCTTGTGCAAGATTATGTGAGCAGAAAGAATCTTAATTTGATGAATATAAGAAAAGACCGTTTGGGAGATAGGGCTTTGGAACGTCATTTCTATGATATAGAAAACTGGAATGCCTCATACTCTTATTCATCTACCTATGCTAGAAATGTGGATATTGATCACAATACCAAAAACCAACATAGAGGAACACTGGCTTATCAATACGATATGAACATCAAAGGCTGGAAACCATTTGCTAAAGTACCGCTATTTAAGAAAAAAGCCTTTGCAATACTAAGAGATTTCACTTTACACTATGCACCAAAATCATTCTCATTCCGAACAGAAGTAGTAAGAGACTTCGAAGAAACACTGCTTCGAGCTAAGAGTCAAGGCTTGGTAATAATGCAGCCATACCACTTCAAACAATTCTATATGAATCGTGCTTATACATTAAGGTACGACATTACTTCAAACATAAAATTAGAATATGATGCCACAGTGAATGCTCTTATTGAAGAACCACGTGGACGAATTGATACAAAAGAAAAACGAGATTCCGTTTGGGCATCAGTTCTAGAACTTGGACGAGCACAACAGTTCACTCAAAATTATAAACTGAATGTATCTGTTCCAATTAACAAAATACCAATCTTTGATTGGGTTCGTTTGAACGGATCTTATAGCGGTACATACAAATTTACCTCTTCAACCGAAGCAACAAGAGCTTTGGGTAATGACATCGAAAACTCGCGTCGTATTACAGCAACATCGAGTCTTTCTTTGATGACACTATACAACAAAGTGCCATTTATCAAAAAAGCATATGAGGCACAGAAA
>JAGBSA010000179.1 GCA_017632095.1 Bacteroidales bacterium
ACGATGGCTGCAAAAATTCCTAAGCCGGATGCGATTTTCAAAGGTTTGTCCGAGAATGCCGTTATGCCGTCCAAGGCGAATCGAAGCATTTTCTTAAGAGGATAATTCGTTGTTCCATAAAGACGAGCGTCGCGATGGTATTCGACGAATGTTTGTTTGTAGCCTATCCAAGCTATTTGCCCGCGTATGTATTTTGATTTCTCCGGCATATTGCGAAGGTGCTCGACTATAACTCGGTCTATCAGTCTGAAATCTCCTACATCGACGGGTATATCTATGCTTGTCATCGAAGCCAAAAGGCGATAGAATATCTTTGCTGTTGCTTTTTTGAACCACGTTTCGCCCTCTCGGGTTTTTCTTTTGGCGTAAACGACTTTGTAACCTTCTTTGTAGCGTTCGTACATTTGGGTTATAAGTTCGGGAGGGTCTTGAAGGTCGCCGTCGATTATCACTACAGCCTCGCCGGTGCAGAAGTCCAATCCCGCACTCACAGCTATCTGATGTCCGAAGTTGCGAGAAAAACTCAGATACTTGACATGAGAATCTCTTTCTGCCAATTCCTTGATGCGTAACAAGGTTTGGTCTTTACTGCAATCATTTACGAATATCATTTCATAGGAATCTGTGATTTCGGAAAGGGTTTTGGTCAATCTTTCATGCATGATTCCCACGTTTCTCTCTTCGTTATAGCTCGGTATTATCACTGATAAGTCCATCGTTTTCTTGTTTTTCTGATTTCAAAAGAAGAATGCGACTCTGCACAAGAAAGTCTGTTTCTTCTGTTTCGTAATGTTGTTGTATTTTTTCAAGGGTTTCGGGTCTGTTTACTTGAACATACTCCCCTACTTTCAAGTCTGCAAATGGTTTAACCTTGATTTGAATCCCTCTGTCTTTCATATAATAATGGTAGAAGAAGTCTAATTGTGTTCGTTCTTCAATTATATAGGATAATTCTTTGTATTGATGTTGCGATTCTTTGTCTGCAATCATCTTCATCAGGTTTACACGAGAGTAATACGCCACATTGTTTTCGTCTTCCTTTGCCGCAAGGTTGTGTTTGACTATTTCGACATACGGATTATAAAACAAAGAAAGAATGATTGCAAGCATAAGCGTTTTCAAAACAAAGATTGAGTTTTTTGAATCTTTGTTTCGTTTGGCTGAAATCAAGATCCATTTTTCTGAAACAAAGAAATAAATTTGCGAAAGTGCAAGCCCTATAATCGATGCAAAGAAAGGAATGAGCGGAAGTGAGTACCACTCCAATTTTGTCTTTGAAATGCTTATCGCAATGAAGTAAACGATTGCTATCGATCCGCAATAGAGATTCGCAAGTCTTGCTTCCTTGTTTTTGAAAAGCAGATTGATTACAAAGCAAACAGGCAAAAGCCAAACGAAAGCAGGGAATTGTATATCGCGAATAAAGTCCCAATAATACCAAAAGCCACCCGAATGTTCTTCGAGTACCGTCAGAAATCGTCCGCCTGCCTCATTATTCCACACAGCTTTCAAATAGCCGGGTGCCAAACTTTCTCTTATTGCATAGAATCCGCCAACCAGAATAACGAAAAGCAACAAACCGATGTAGGTATTACGATTTCGCAAAAGCGGAACAAGGTTTTTGGTCATCAAAGCAAAAAGAAAAATCCCTGCAAGCGGTATCAACGCCTGTATTCCTTTGGTCAGAGTTGCAAGAGACAGGAAAAGAAAAAAAAGAATCAAGTATTTGTTTTTCTGTAGTCGGGTGTGGAGATAGAAGAATCCGCAATACAAAATGACGAACATTATCATCAGTGCATCGTAATCGCCACTCCGTCCGCAGTGATAAAACAACAATCCCTTCGAACAAACGAAAACCAATGCCGAAAGCAAGCCTGCCAAGGGGCGTTTCAGCTTTACACAAAACCAAAACAAAGCAAGTGATGAGAGAAACATTGCAAGAGCAGAGGGCAAACGCACTGCCGTAAGTCCGACTCCGCAAATCTTCATGCTCAACACTTGTAACCAAAGCAACAAAGGAGGTTTGGTGTTCCACAAATCGGGCTTATGGTCGAACGTGGCCACAAGATAATTTCCCGATTCATACATTTCGTATGCCGAAGCGGCTTGTCGGCTTTCGTCCCACTCCCTTAAAGGAAGACTTCCCAAGCGTGGAAAGATTGCAAACAAAGCCACGCTTGAGAAGAGTAAAAAAAGAAATATGTTTTTCTTGGTATCAGTCATTTATTATCAGCTTTCCGATTGTTTCTTCTGCCGATTCTGCATTTTTTATTCTTACAAAATAAAATCCGGGCTTGCAATCGGATACATTCAATCTTGTTTTCGAGGTGTTCGTAACGAACTTTTGCAATACTCTTCCTTGAATATCCGACAACTCGACTTCGTCTCCGGCTACGGAATTTTGCAATACGACAAAGTCTTTCGCCGGGTTAGGATACAAAAGCAAGGTTTGCTCTTTTTCAAGCTGAGTAATGGATAAGTCTCCCAAAGTTCTGAATGCCACTTTCGAGACTACCCCCCATTCATCATTGACATTGGCACCTTGAGCCAAAGCATAATATTCCGTATATGGCATTAAATCCAGCCAAACCCAATCATCAGTTTCATAAAGTTGGTAAGGAGTGGATTTTAATATGGACATGACAGAATCTTCTCCCACTTCATCATAAAGTTCCTTTGTTACCAGACCATTGTAATAGTAAGCTGTTTGGTCGTTTGGCACAGTTATCATTCTAACCGATGTTTTCGTTAATTCGCTTAGCTCGATAGAAATCAGGCTTTCGCCCTCTCCACCTTGCGAAGCTGTGCTGCAATTTGTTATTACGACATCTGCTGTATCTGTTTCATTCATTGCAACCACGAAAACTTCGTATGGGGTGTTCGGATTCAACTCATCCCATGTGTATGTGGCATTTTGCTCATACGTAATCCCCCATTGAATTACCAATTCTTCGAGTGACACTCCCATCATTTGAGTCCATACGGTCATACTGCCAAGAGCATCTGCAAGAATCGCATATTTGGTGCAGTTCTCTCCCATTTGAAATTCGGCTTCTATGGTTGTAGATGTCGTATTCAAAATATTGGTTGTTACACTTGGCGTTTGTGCAAACAAAGACAAAGATGCAACTATCCCAAATATAAACGCTGTTATTTTTTTCATAGTTTTGAGGTTTTAATTTCTTATTTCAATTCCATTATTTCTTGCATTATCTTTTTAGCTAAGCGATCTGCCGATTCCATGTCTCGACTTTCCGAATAGATTCTTATTATCGGTTCGGTGTTACTTTTACGCAAATGCACCCATTCTTTTTCGAACATTATCTTTACGCCATCTATTGTAGAGACTTCATAATCTGCATATTTCTTTGCCATTTGCTCCAAAATGGAATCAACATTTATATCCGGTGTAAGCTCGATTTTGTTCTTTGAAATCTCATATTCAGGATATGTTGCTCTGAGTTGAGAACATGTTTTGCCACTCTTAGCAAGCAAACTCAAGAACAAAGCAATGCCGACCAAAGCATCACGACCGTAATGCAAAGCAGGATAAATGATACCTCCGTTTCCTTCGCCTCCGATTACCGCATTCATTTCTTTCATCTTTTCAACCACGTTCACCTCTCCAACAGCTGATGCGTAGTATCTTTGTCCCTTTGCCTCGGTTACGTCTCTCAATGCCTTGGTTGAAGACATATTGGAAACGGTTGCTCCACTTGTATGATCTAAAACGTAGTCTGCAACTGACACAAGGGTGTATTCCTCTACGAAAGGCTTACCATTTTCACACATAATTGCCAATCTATCGACATCAGGATCAACAATAAATCCGACATCACAGCCTTGCTTTACAACCTCTTCGCAAATCTGAGTTATGTTTTCAGGAAGCGGTTCGGGATTATGAGGAAACAATCCTGTAGGTTCGGGATTCAATGCAACAACTTGCTGAACTCCCAAAGCATTAAGAAGTTTGGTCAAAACCAATCCTCCTGTTGAGCAAACAGCATCGTATGCTACTTTGAAATTTGCTTGTTTTATAGCTTCAACATCAACCAAATCCAATGCCAATACTTTTTCTATGTGGCTGTCTATTGTTGTTGTGTCGCTTATGCAATGACCTAATTTATCAACTTCTGCAAAAAGGAAATCTTCACTTGCAGCCAATTCAAGAACTCTTTTTCCCTCTGAAGCAGAAATAAATTCCCCTTTAGCGTTAAGAAACTTCAGTGCATTCCATTGCATTGGGTTATGACTAGCTGTAAGAATTATTCCGGCATCTGCTTTTTTCTCTGTAACAGCTACTTCAACTGTAGGAGTGGTTGAAAGACCTGTATCTATAACATCTACTCCCATTCCCATCAAGGTTCCGACTACCAAATGCGAAACCATTTCTCCGGAAACTCTTGCGTCTCTTCCGAGAACTATTGTAATCTTTTCTTTGTTGTAAGTCTCCTTTATGAAAGCTGCAAACGCAGATACAAATTTGACTGTATCGATAGGAGTCAAGCCATCGTTGGTTTTACCGCCAATGGTTCCTCTAAAACCTGAAATTGATTTAATTAATGCCATAACTATTTTTGTTTTGATATGCAAAGATAAGGCTTTTCGCTAAACAATTTTATCAAAACACAATAAAAAAACAAGGGTATTATTTTTCTTACCCTTGTTTAGCATCGTTAAAATCACAATTTGATTAAACTATTCTGAAATTCAATTCATCGTTTGCAACAAACATCTCAACCCTTATGCTGTTTTGCAGATTGCCTTCCAACATAAAGATTGACAATCTATCGATTACATATTTCTGAACAGCCCTCTTGATCGGTCTTGCTCCCAAATCAGGTTGATAACCCTTGTCTGTAAGATAATCAATGCTTTCTTCGCTGCATGTCAATTCGATATTCTTATCCGAGAAACGTTTTTGCAATCTTGCAAGTTGAAGTTTGACTATCTCTCTTACTTGTTCTTTCATAAGCGGTTTGAAGACTACTATCTCGTCTATCCTGTTTAACAATTCCGGTCTTATCATTCGTTTCATCAACTCCAAGACTTCTCGTTTTGCTTTTTCCCATTCGGAATCCTTTTCAAAGTTATTGTTCTCTATTGCTTGTTGAAGAATTTCCGAACCTATGTTTGAAGTCATTATTATTATGGTATTCTTGAAATCAACCACCCTTCCCTTGTTGTCAGTCAAACGTCCATCTTCCAAAACCTGCAAAAGGATATTGAAAACATCAGGATGTGCTTTTTCGATTTCATCAAGCAGAACTATGGAATAAGGTTTGCGTCTTACAGCCTCGGTAAGCTGTCCGCTCTCTTCATAACCCACATATCCCGGAGGAGCACCTATCAAACGCGATACAGTATGCCGTTCTTGGTATTCGCTCATGTCGATTCTGACCATAAGATCCTCTTTGTCGAAGAGCAATTCTGCCAAAGCTCTTGCAAGTTCGGTCTTTCCGACTCCTGTACTGCCAAGAAAGGCAAACGAACCTATCGGTCTGTTTTCATCACCCAATCCGCTACGGCTTCGTCTTATCGCATTCGAAACAGTTTCTATTGCCTCTCTCTGCCCGATTACTCTTTTCGAAAGTTCGCTTTCAAGATTCAAAAGTTTATCTTTCTCGCTCTGCATCATCTTTGCAACCGGTATTCCCGTCCATTTGGAAACCACTTCTGCAATATGGTTGTCATCGATTTCCTCTGTTATCAAAGCACCATTGGATTGCATTTGTTTCAGTTTTGCTTTGTAGTTTTCCAAATCTGTTTCCGCTGTTTTTATCTTGCCATAACGCAATTCTGCAACCTTACCATAATCCCCCGCTCTTTCGGCTTGCTCGGCTTCAAACTTGTATCGCTCGATTTTCTTTACTTCATCTTGAATCGCATCTACAAAATGCTTTTCCTCCAACCAACGTTTACGCAATTCGTCTCTTTCTTTTTTGAGGCTTTCTATTTCAGATGAGAGTTCTTTTACTTTCTTTTCATCTTTCTCTTTCTTAATTGCGACTTTCTCTATCTCCAATTGCATCAAACGTCTTTCGATTTCGTCCAATTCTTCGGGCGATGAATCGATTTCCATTCTTAGTTTTGCTGCAGCCTCATCAATCAAATCTATTGCCTTGTCAGGTAAGAATCTATTGGTTATGTATCTTGCCGACATATTTGCAGCAGCTATTATGGCAGAGTC
>JAGBSA010000180.1 GCA_017632095.1 Bacteroidales bacterium
TGGCCTTTGAACGCATCAAGGAAATGTATCGACAACAGGGTACTAGTATATTGACCGATGGTGATGGGAATTTGGAAAGCGGTTTGATTGTGCGTCATCTTGTGTTACCGAATCAATTAGACAACACTCGTCAAGTCTTGGAAAACATAACCGATATTTCATTTAATTTGACCGTTTCGCTTATGAGCCAATACGCTCCAAACAAAGAATATCCCCATTCATTTCTCAATCGTCCCCTATCTCAACAAGAATACGATGAGGCTTGCGATATGTTCCAAAATCTTGGACTTCACAAAGGTTCTTTTCAATCCCTGACTTCTCAAAACAACCTTGTACCCGATTTCGACAAAGGAACATGGAGCAAAGGTGAAAATTAAGGTTTTCGAAACCTTTTGTGCTTAGTTTTATTTCTTGTAAGAAACAATACCACAAAGCGATAAACAATATTTGAAAGTGGAATGGCTTTCATATTGTTTTTTTTTCGTACATTTGCAAACTTGAAATATTCTGATTAAGAAAATAATTAATATTTAGAGATATGGATTTTAGCCTAACCAAACAAGAAGAATTGTTTCTGCAAATGATTAAGGATTTTGCGGAAAATGAAGTAAAGCCATTGGCAGCTGAGATTGATGACCTTGAACGTTTCCCAGAAGAAACTGTTGTTAAGATGGGAAAAATCGGTTTGATGGGAATACCCGTTCCTAAAGAATATGGCGGACAAGGCGGTACTAATCAAATGTACACAATGGCAGTTGAAGAATTGTCAAGAGTATGTGCTACAACAGGTGTTGTTGTTTCTGCTCACACCTCTTTGTGTATTGCTCCTATCATGGAAAATGGTACCGAGGAACAAAAACAAAAATACCTTCCTAAACTTGCAAGCGGAGAATGGATTGGTGCTTTCGGTTTGACAGAACCTAACGCAGGTACTGATGCTGCTATGCAACAAACAACCGCTGTTGAGGAAGAAGATGCTTACGTTTTGAATGGTAGCAAGATATTCATCACCAATGCCGGCTATGCTCACGTTTATATCGTGTTTGCGATGACAGACAAGAGCCTTGGCAACAAAGGTATCTCTGCTTTCATAGTTGAAAAAGACACTCCGGGTTTCTCAATCGGTAAGAAAGAAAAGAAACTTGGTATCAGAGGATCGGCTACTTGCGAATTGATATTTGAAAACTGCCGCATACCAAAAGAAAACCTTTTAGGTAAAGTTGGTAAAGGTTTCGGTATTGCAATGAAAACATTGGATGGCGGTCGTATCGGTATTGCTTCACAAGCTTTAGGTATAGCTCAAGGTGCTATGGACGAAACCGTTAAATACACTAAGGAAAGAAAACAATTCGGAAGAGCTATCGCACAATTCCAAAACACACAATTCCAATTGGCAGAAATGGAAACCAATGTTAATGCAGCAAGATTTTTGGTTAGAAGTGCAGCATATAGAAAAGACAATGGTTTACCTTATTCAAAAGATGCAGCAATGGCTAAGCTTTTCGCAGCTCAAACAGCGATGGAGGTAACAACAA
>JAGBSA010000016.1 GCA_017632095.1 Bacteroidales bacterium
AATAAAGAAGAATAAGATTAAGATATTCGGAAGAAATACGATAACGCCCCCTACTCCACCAATTACACCTTGGACAATCAAGTCATTAAAAAATCCTTGTGGTATATTATTGGCTGCGAAATTGGCAAGCAAGCTGACGCCTTGCTCCATCAATTCCATAGGATAGTTACCTAAGGTAAATGTACAAAAGAATGTAAACCAAATAACAAAAAAGAAAACAACATATCCCAAAATTGGGTGAAGTAGTATCTTGTCTAATCTATCTGTATATCGGTTTGTCATTCTTGTTTTTTAGTTTAGTAGGTATTGGTTTCTATTCCTAATTGTCTAACTCTTTCTGCGTAGCGTTCCAATTCGGGAATAAGTAGTTTTTCAAGTTCTTTTTCTGGAGTTTCTCTGTCTATTGAGTAAAGCATTACTGAACGTGGTTTTATTTCTTTTACAATCCCCAACCATGCTTCAAACTCTTCTTCACTTGTGTTATCTATTACCTTTCCCTCATTTTCTCCTCTAAGCAACAATGTTTGAATTATACATTTTCCTCCAAACGCTTTAAGTCTATCGATTATTGTATCAAACTTAGCCGACACCGGTTTATTTATACGATTATACATTTCCTCGGTACCGCTATCAAGTTTTAATATTGGATTATCGATTTTTTGTAATGCTTCAAAAACGTCTTCTCTAACCAAATTAGTAGAATTGGATAGTATTGTTATTTTTGCTTGTGGGCAATATTGATTGCGGAGCTCTATAACATCGTTCACTATTCCCAATATATCAGGGTGTATTGTTGGTTCGCCATTACCGCTAAATGTTATTGAGTTTATCTTTGCGTTTTCTTGCTCAGAATTGCTTTCTAAACGCATTTTTAGAGCAGCCTTTACATCTTCCCTTTTGTTCAATGGAACATCTACTTTTGTATCTATTTGATTCCATCCACATTCACAGTAAATGCAGTTGAAACTACAATACTTCTTTTCTGTAGGTAAAAGATTCACCCCAAGAGATACTCCTAAACGTCTTGAGGATATTGGTCCGAATACAATACTTTCAAATAACATATTTTTGAATCTTGATTTTAGAATACCGAAACGTTGATATATTTTTTTGGATTAGCCTTTATGTCTTCTATAAGGTCATTTAACTTCTTGGCACTTTCGTCAAGGTTTTTGTATAGTCCCTCATCATTTATTAGCAATCCTATATTACCTTTACCTTTTTCAATAACACCAAGTACAGTATTCAATCGCTCTATGGTTTCTGCTGTCTGGTTAAGCGTTTGTCCTATTCCTGCTTGTGCAACTGTATCGGTGATTTGTTCTATCTTTCCTATTATATTTGTAAGTTCTTCGTTATTGTTTTTCAAATTTGAGGTTATACTCTCGGTATTTGAAATTATCTTGCTGATTTTCGATTTTTCAGCAGCCATCAATCCATCAAATTGGTTGGAGATTGAGTTTAGTCTTTCGCTTGTTTGTTCTAAATTGGCGAAGGTTTTTTGCAAATTATTCTGAGTTTGATAGTTTAAGATGTTTCTTGTTGCATATAATATGCTATCAAGGTTTTCTGCCATTGGAGAGATGCTTGAAGATAGCTTTTCCAACATTCCAAGTTCTACTTTACCAATTAAGGTATCTTTACTTGTCAAATATTCATCGCTGTCTCCTATTTCTATTTTCAAAGCCTTGCTTCCAAGTATATCGGCACTAAAGAAGATAAGTTCGGTGTCTTTTGTCATTTTTATCTTGCTGTCAATCGACAATGTAAGAAGAAACTTCTCTGCCCTGTCTCCAATTGGCTCGATTTTCTTTACATATCCCACTTTCATGCCATTAAGATAAATGTAGCTACTTTCAACCATTCCGCTGACATCATCATAATAAGCATAATAGGTTGTTGCTTTATTGAACACATCTATTCCTTTTAGGAACTTAATTCCAAAAAACAATAGTATCAATATACCAAATCCGACTAACCCGACTTTGATTTCTGTTTTCATCTCTTTGTTCTGTGTTAATTCTTCTTTGACTCAAATTCCCGAGCTTGCTCAAAACTGATGCGCTTTCCATTATGGAAAACAACAACGAAAGCATCTTTATGGCCCAATCCTCTAACCTTTTGCACATAATTTGAAGCCTCTTTCTGAGTTGCAAATAAGCCTGCACAATATTTCCAATAACCATCAAATTCATAAAGCCATACATCTTCCAAACCAGAAAAACGTGCATCAGAAGTTGAAACCTTTGTTTTCATTGAGGCGAATTGCACTCTATAAATAAGTTCGCTACCACTTGTTTGAGCATTCATAACAGAATCTCTTTGTTGCTGAGCTGCTCTTTCAAGATTTTCTTTCTTGATACGCTCTTCCTCTTTGGCTTTTGCTAATTTTTCTGCCTCCTCTATTTGTTGCTGTTTATCCAATACATCTTTCGGGATAAGAGATGCAACAGATGGTATAGCAATCTTTACATTGTCTTTATGCATTTTATATTCGCATATAGCACGGAAAATAGACGCGGCAATCTCATACTGTCCTATTTCAGACATTAGGTATTTCTCTTCTTCCTTATTTGAAATAAAGCCTATCTCTACAAGAACCGATGGCATAGCTGACTTTAACAACACAACAAAATTTGCTTGTTTTACTCCCCTATTTGAAACAGGAGTATTGACTGTAAGTTGCTTTTGAACCTTATCGGCAAACCACAAACTACCTTCCATATACGCATTTTGATAAAGGGAAAACAAAATATCGTTTTCGGGAGCATTTGGATCAAATCCATCATAGTTCTCTTCATAATTTGCTTCCGATAAGATATCCTTGTTTTCTTTTTTTGCCACTTCAAGATTCTGTGCGGCCTTCGTAAGTCCCAAAGCAAAGGTTTCGCTACCTTTCGGATTCTTATTTGCAGAACTGTTACAGTGTATTGAAATAAACAAATCAGCACTTATTTTGTTTGCAATCTGACTTCGTTTATATAGTTCAACATCTTTGTCTATCACCCTAGTATAGTAAACCTCTACATCCTTAAGATGTTCGGTTATCATCTTTCCTAATTTCAAACTCACTGCTAAGGTAATATCCTTCTCCTTAGATAAAAGTCCAACGGCACCAGGTTTATCTCCACCATGCCCAGCATCAATAACAAGCTTGTCAAACTTATTTTGTGTATTGGCTTGTTGTGCCATTGTAGCATAAATACCGCCACATAAACACAGCAACAGAAAAAAAACAGATATAAAGCTTGTTTGTTTCACCATTAAATCCTACAATTATCTAAAAAATATTACATTTGCAAATCGGTTACAAAGGTACAAATTAAAATTAAAAAACGATTGATTAAGTCAAACTATATACATATATTTTTATCTTTTATACTTGGGCTACTGCATCTTAGCTCAATTAACGCAAATGCCCAAGATAGTCTTTTTGCTAAAAAAAATGACTCTTTGGAGTTCAAAAAAGCAAAAAAAGGCTCTTCTTTGGACGCAAGAGTATTCTACAAATCGGCAGATTCTCTTACTTTTTTTCTAGATAAAAAGGATATTTTGCTCTATAACGAAGCAAAAGTGGACTATGAGAAAATGCACCTTGAGTCTGGATTCATGACTGTTAATTTTGACACAAAGACACTTTTTGCCGAGGGAATTGACGACTCAATTGGAACAAGGGTGCAAAATCCTATATTCAAAGAAGGTACTGAGGAATACAAATCAAAAGAACTTAAATACAATTTTGACACAAAACGAGGGCTAATTAGCAATGTCTTCACCAAAGAAAGCGATGGATACCTGCACGGAGAGAAAGTAAAAAAGGAAGATGAGAAAACTATGTACATATCTTCAGGAATGTTCACCACATGTGACAACGAAGAACACCCTCATTTCGGAATTAGTTTCTCCAAAGCAAAAGCTATAACGGACGATAAAATCGTTACAGGACCTGCTTGGTTTTCTCTTATGGAAATTCCTCTTCCTGTAGGCATACCTTTTGCATATTTTCCTTTCACCGATGGCAAAAAATCAGGCTTTCTTATGCCTTCATACGGAAATGCGGCAAACAGAGGCTACTATCTTCGCAACATAGGTTGGTATTTTGCCATAAATGACTACATCGATTTGGCCCTTCAAGGGGACATATACACCAATCTTTCGTATGCTTTCAACGTTACGTCAAAATACGTTAAGCGATATAAGTATAAGGGAAGCATTGAATTTCGTTACGAAAACAACCATACAGGTTTGAAAAACACCCCTTCGTATAGTTCTTCTTCAGATTTCAAATTCAGATGGTCGCATACCCAAGATGCAAAATCACATCCCTATCGAACGTTTTCAGCCAACGTAAACTTGGTAAGCAGTAAATTCAACCAATACACTACCAATGTGTCCGACTACTTCAACAATACGACCACATCATCTATTGCCTTTTCGACAAAATTAGGCTCAAGCTGGTCTTTCTCTGCTAACCTTGGAGAATCCTATAACATAAATACAGGCGCAATAAGTATGGATTTACCCTCTGTAAGTTTATCTTCAATCCAATTTTACCCATTCCGCAAGAAAGCAATGAGCGGAAAGCGTAAATGGTACGAAGATATATCGATTTCATATCGTGCAAATCTTATGAATACCATTGACACATACGATTCCCTTTTGACCTCGTCGGACTTGATTAAGAATTTCCGCAATGGAATCATGCATTCAATTCCAATATCAAGCAATGTTAAGATACTAAAACACCTAAATTGGACAAACTCTATAAACTATACAGAACGCTGGTACACAAACAGCATAAGCAAAACCTACAATCCAGAGACCGATTTGATAGATAAGGATACCATCTATGGATTTATTGCCAATAGAAACGCAAATTTCACAAGCAGTATCAACACACGTCTTTATGGAATGTTCACTTTCAAGAAAGGATTCATAAAAGCAGTTCGTCATGTAATAAATCCTTCTATTTCTTTCAACTATACGCCCGACTTTTCTGAGCCTTCACTCGGCTTTTACGACTTTTATACCGACAAAGAGGGCAAGCGTGTTTACTATTCAAAAACAGAAAACGGCGTATTCGGTTCCCCTCCGCAAGGAGCTTCGGGAGTGATAAGTTTTTCTTTGGGGAATAATCTCGAAATGAAAGTTCCAGACAAAAATGATACGGTTGAAGGGATGCGAAAAATCGTTCTATTGGAGGCATTCAACATAAGCTCGGGATATGATCTGGCAAGAGATTCTGTAAATTGGCAACCGCTTAGGCTAACTGCAAGAACAACGCTTTTCAAAAAGCTTTTGATAAATTTCTCTGCAGCTTACACACCTTATGTCTTAGATTCAAACGGAGTATTGACCAATCAACTACTTTGGGACAAAGAAAGACGCTTATTCAAGAAGCAAAACGCACAATGGAACTTGAATATGAGTTGGAATCTCAACTCAAAAGCAGATCATAATCAAACAACAGGCG
>JAGBSA010000017.1 GCA_017632095.1 Bacteroidales bacterium
AACGATAAAGGTTTAATTCCGAACCGGCTTTGTCATTTGTTCCGCTGGCTCTTGCTCCGCCGAACGGCTGATTTCCTACTACTGCACCCGTTGGCTTATCGTTTATGTAGAAGTTTCCTGCCGCATATCTCAAAGCTTGCATCGCTGTGTCGATATCATAACGAGAGTGTGCAAATATTGAACCTGTCAATCCGTAAGGGGAAGTTGAATCGCACAATGCAAGGGTTTCTTCTTATTTGTCGCCGTCATACAAATATATAGTAATGACAGGACCGAACAACTCGGTGCACATGGTTTCGTAATTCGGATTTGACGTCAATATAATGGTAGGTTCGATAAAGTAACCTACGCTCTTGTCTGCGTTTCCGCCGATTGCAATTTCTGCTTCCTTGCTTGCCTTTGCTCTTTCGACATATTGCATAATCGTATCGAAAGATTTTTCATCTATAACGGAGTTCATGAAGTTGCTTAAGCCCATTGACGATCCCATTTTTATAGATGGAATCATTTCTTTTATGTATCCGAATGTTTCTTCCCAGATTTCCTTAGGTACATAAGCACGAGATGCAGCAGAACATTTTTGTCCTTGATATTCAAAAGCACCTCTTACTATTGCTACAGCTAATTGTTGGCAATCCGCACTCTTGTGTGCGAAGATGAAATCCTTACCTCCGGTTTCTCCAACTATCTTTGGATAAGTCTTATAGTTGTTTATGTTTTCTCCAATCAGCTTCCAGAAGTTGTTAAACGTCCTTGTGCTGCCTGTAAAGTGCACTCCGGCAAAGTCAGGTGAAGAGAAAACAACATCGGAAATCGTTTCACCATCTCCCGGCAAGAAGTTGATAACACCATCAGGCACTCCAGCTTCTTGAAGTATCTTCATAAGATAATAATTCGACAAAACGGCAGTCGTAGCCGGCTTCCAAATCGTTACATTTCCCATTAAGACAGGTGAGATGTTAAGGTTGCAAGCTATGGAAGTAAAGTTGAAAGGAGAAACTGCGTAAACGAATCCCTCCAAAGGACGATATTCCAAACGATTTATTGCACCTGCGTCGCTCAAAGGTTGTTGTGCGTATATCTTTGAGGCATAATAAGCATTGAATCTCAAGAAATCTATAGTCTCACACGCGGAATCGATTTCTGCTTGAAAAGGATTCTTACCTTGACCGAGCATTGTGGAAGCGTTAATCACATATCTGTATTTCGTAGCCAAGAGTTCGGCGGCTTTAAGCATTACACTGCAACGATCAATCCAGTCCACCTTTTCCCATTTCTTCCTTGCCTCCAACGCAGAGGCTATTGCAGCTCTCACATGCTCCTTGTCGGCTTTGTGAAACTTGGCAAGAACGTGCGAATGCTCCGTCGGCATAACCACTTCCGCCACATTGCCGGTTTTAATCTCCTTTCCGCCAATGATAAGCGGGATTTCAATACATTCATTGTATTGTTTGTTCAATTCTTTCTCCAAAAGGATTCTTTCATTTGAGTTTGGAGCATAAGAATACACCGGTTCGTTTTTCGGTTGAGCGAAGAAAAATGTTGCGTTGTTCATAATGGGTAAATATTTTAAGGTTAATAAACTTATTTTTTCAAAAATTCTTATTGCAAATATAGAGATTATTCTCATTCAAACAAAGAAAAAAAATGTATTTTTGCAAAAAAGAATTCTGAAATGACTAATAGTATAAAATTGCCATACTGTAATGAATCTATTTATTCGGCAAATGATTTGAGCATGATAGGGATTGTCTGCAAAGAATCGGGCTTTTTGCTTGCAGGAAGAATGAATAGAACAATCAAATCCGACTTTGAGAAAACTGAAGACTTTATTCTTTGGCATACAAACGAGAAAACGGATAATCTTGATTGCTATTATTGGAAGAGTGGCAAGAATGGTTGTCATTATTTGCTGTTGAAGTCGTGTAATTCTTTGCCTGTGTTTATCAAACAATGGGAACAATATGATTATGTTTTGGTTTTGTTGGGACAAAATAATACTGCAGTTGCACAAGACTTGCTTGGGGTTTTGAATGCTTTGGATATAGTATCTTATGTTCAAATATTGCATGATGGAACGCTTGAATTGGAAAAACCTTCTGTAGAAAACAATGTAGTGCAACTTAATTTGCTCGATATGGAGTTTGAACAGAAGTTACCAAAATCAAAAACCAAATCAAAAAAGAATGCCTCTAAAATTTCAACAACAGCTTTGAATAGTTTTTTGTTTGATTTGGAATCTCAGATGTGTAATATTTCCAAAGAAAAGCCTCAACTCAATCGTTTCTATGTAGAAGAGGTGTTGCTTTGTAAAAATTTGGAAGAACTCGAAAAGCAATATCGCTTGGATAAAAATTGTTCCAAATCTCCTTTTTCTTCAAAATAAATCACGATAACAAGGCTTTACTTTCAGTATATTGCTGTTAAATGCTTGAGGATTTTGTGTTTTTAAGACTCTATTTTGTGTTTAATGAAAATGAATCTTCGTTTTAATTTTCTAAAACGAAGAAAGAAAAAATTAAAATCAAGTTTCACTAAGTCCCAAACGCCGTTTCGCGAGCAAGAAAATAATCTTTGAAATTGTTCAGTTTTTAGGATAAAATATCAAAAGTAGAATAGTCTTATCCTTGTTTTCGTATCTTTGTTGTATCTTTGCGAATTGTATATTTGAAACAAGGAAATAAAGATAGAAAATAAAAAAACGATAATATGAAAAACTTTGTTGAGGAACTGCGTTGGAGAAGAATGATTCACGACATAATGCCGGGAACCGAGGATTTGTTGAATAGCGGAATGACAGTGGGATATTTGGGAATTGATCCTACGGCTGACAGCTTGCATATAGGACATTTGGTTGGTGTAATGATGCTTACACACTTGCAACAGTGCGGTCACAAACCTATTGTGGTAGTTGGCGGTGCTACAGGAATGATTGGAGATCCTTCTTTCAAGAGTGAGGAAAGAAAACTTTTGAGTTTGGATCAGATAAAGCACAACCAAGAGTGTATAAAGCAACAATTGTCGAAGTTTATGGACTTTTCGGCAGATTGTAACAACGGAGCGTTGATTCTAAACAACTATGATTGGAACGGAAGTTGGACTTTCTTGGATTTTATCAGAGATATGGGAAAGCACATCACCGTAAACTATATGATGAGTAAGGATTGTGTGAAAAAGAGAATTGAAAGCGGATTGTCCTTTACAGAATTCTCTTATCAGCTATTGCAGGCTTACGACTTCAAATACTTGTTTGACAAATACAACTGCCGCTTACAAATGGGCGGTAGCGATCAATGGGGAAATATAACTTCGGGAACAGAGTTGATTCGTAAGACTACAGGAGGCGAAGCCTTCGCTTTGACTTGTCCATTGATAACTAAGGCAGACGGAAAGAAATTCGGTAAAACTGAAAAGGGAAATGTGTGGTTGGATCCGGAGAAAACATCTCCTTATGCTTTCTATCAATTCTGGCTAAACACATCTGACGACGACGCAAAGAAGTTTATCAGAATCTTTACTTTGATGGGCAGAGAAGAAATAGAGTCTTTGGAAGCTGAACACGACAAAGCACCGGATATGAGATTGTTGCAAAAAACTCTTGCAAAGGATATAACTATCAGAGTACACTCTCAAGAAGCGTTAGATGCAGCTATGGCAGCCTCAGACATACTTTTCGGGAAGGGAACTAAGGAATCGCTTGCAGGATTGGACGAAGCAACATTCCTATCTGTTTTTGAAGGAGTGCCAACCTTTGAAGTGGAAAGAGCAGAGATTTAAAACGGAGTGGATATAATAGAGTTGCTTGCCGCAAACACTCAAATCCTTGCGTCGAAAGGCGAAGCACGTCGAGGCTTAAAAGAAAACTCCATATCATTAAACAAAGAAAAAGTAAAAGAAGGTTTTATTGTTGATGCGAATTGCTTATTGAATGATAAATATATCTTAGTTCAAAAGGGTAAAAAGAACTATTTTATCG
>JAGBSA010000181.1 GCA_017632095.1 Bacteroidales bacterium
AAATGTGGAATAGTTGGTTTGCCCAATGTGGGCAAATCAACTTTATTTAATTGTTTGTCGAATGCGAAAGCACAAGCGGCAAACTTTCCTTTTTGTACGATAGAGCCAAACCTTGGAGTTATCACCGTACCAGACGAAAGACTTAACGTATTGGCAAGCCTTATCAATCCCGATAGGATAGTTCCGACAACCGTAGAGATAGTTGACATTGCCGGATTGGTGAAAGGAGCAAGCAAAGGCGAAGGCTTGGGAAACAAATTCCTTGCAAACATCAGAGAATGCGATGCAGTACTACATGTTTTGCGTTGTTTCGACGACGATAATGTCGTTCATGTTGATGGTTCTGTCGATCCGATACGCGATAAAGAGATTATAGACTTGGAACTCCAACTCAAAGACCTCGAAACCATTGAATCACGCTATGCAAAGGTTGAAAAGATGGCACGCACAGGCGGAGACAGAGAGGCAAAAATGATGTTGGAAATCTTGAAAAGCTACAAGAGTGCATTGGAACAAGGCAAGAGTGCAAGAACTGTAAGTTTCGAAAGCAAAGATGAAGTAAAACTTGCAAAGGAACTTTGTCTTTTGACCGCAAAACCTGTACTTTATGTCTGCAATGTTGATGAAGCAAGTGCAAAAAGCGGAAACAAATACACCGAACAAGTAGCTAAAATTGCAGCAGAAGAAGGAGCAGAAATCCTTGTTGTAGCTGCAAAAATAGAATCAGATATTGCAGAATTTGAAACCTTAGAAGAGAAACAAGTGTTCCTTGAAGAATTAGGACTAAGCGAATCAGGCGTTTCTCGACTTATCAAATCGGCATACCACTTGTTGGATTTGCAAACCTTCATCACCGCAGGAGTGCAAGAAGTCAGAGCATGGACATTCGCAAAAGGCTGGAAAGCCCCTCAATGTGCCGGAGTGATACACACAGACTTCGAAAAAGGATTCATAAGAGCCGAAGTAATAAAGTACGACGACTTTGTAAGCTTGAAAAGCGAAGCAGCGTGCAAAGAAGCCGGCAAGATGAGTGTAGAAGGTAAAGATTACCTTGTTCAAGACGGTGATATAATGCACTTCCGTTTCAATGTATAGAAACTGAAATCAAGATATAATTTCTTGAAATCAAGAAACAAAAAGATAAAACGGCGTTTCAATTTACTGAAACGCCGTTTTGCTTTCTTGCTTTTTTGTAAAGGCTGAAATAAGTCTTAAAACTCTTACTTTTGAACGATGACTTTCTTTCCTATTCTGCCTTTTTCGGTGATTACCACCACAACATAAGTTCCTGCAGAGTAATTTGACACATTCAATTGTAAGTTTCTTTCGTTCACTTTCCTTTCTTCCAACAATCGACCAACCCCGTCCCTAATTTCAATTCCGATAATATTATTATCACAACTTATGTTCAACACATCTTTTGTAGGAATTGGAGAAACGGTTACGCTTTTCTCAAGTTCAACTCTTGAAAGAGCAGAATTGACAGTATCTTCTGATACCTCATTTTCAACAGCCTTGATTGGGAACATGCCCGCTGGCGACAAAATAATAGGGTATTGGTAGTGTGGCGGGTGTGCACATTCCGGATACATCAGCTCATCGCAACCTACACAAGTCGCAAGAAAATCTGCTGTATAGTAACAAGTGTCAGGGAAATCAAGTTGTATCGGCTCTCTTTCATCACAAAACATAAGCGTTGGATAATACTTTGGATTGTAACCATAATCCGTGACCCCTATTTCAGGATTATAGTT
>JAGBSA010000182.1 GCA_017632095.1 Bacteroidales bacterium
AGTTACCCTTCGTTCATAAGGCTTTCTGTAGTTATCATTTTGCCTTGTTATAAACGATTTAACAGCTTCTACTTCTTTTGATTTTGTAAGAGCTAATAGCTCGCTTATTTCACAAATCCAAGCACCGTCTAACGCTTCCTTGCCTTCTTGACCGTCTAATTCGTTTACTTCCTTGAACCATGAATCGTTAAGTGCCAGCCAACGTATAAATGAAGATTTCCCCGATCCTTGTGTTCCTCTAAATATAGGCATAAAGTCAAACTTGCATCCATTATTATAAAGCCTTGCTATTCCACCTGCAAAAACAAGCCTTGCAACTTCCTTTGTATAAGCATTGTCTTCGCAACCTAAATACTTTTGAAACAGCGTTGATATCCTTTCTTTACCATCCCATTGTTTGCTTTCTAATAGTTGTTTTATTGGATTGTAAGAGTTTTTATAGCAGACTATGTTAAACGCATCGTAATAACACTCGTTGTGTCTCATTTTATACGTTGCTTCAATATATGCTTTTAATAGGCTGTCATCCTGCTCGTTCCAAATCTTGCCTGTTCTTGAGTTTTCGGCAGACATTGAAAGTTCATTGTATCTTACTATGTCTTTTAAATTGCTGTCGTTTTCAAATACTATTAAAAAATTAGGGATCGTCTTTTCAGGCTTTCCGTTATTTGCCTTTTCAAGTTTCTTTACTACTTCCCCTGCGTTGCTATCTCTTATTGCAACTTCATACATTACGCTTCACACTTACCCTTATTTTCAGCCTTTAGCGTAACTTCAATATACCCTTCGCTTTTGCTTGGCAGTTCGGTATTTGGCTCGCATACGTGATATGTGTCTTGTTCGTAAAATACTACTGCATTGTCAAACTTGCGAATTTTGATAATCTTGGATAGGTCTATAACTCTTGTTTTGCTCATAACTTTAACTCCTTTAATTATATAATAAATTCTTTTATAAATCTTTCTGCATAAGCCTTGTTTATTAAACTTCTCTCTACTTTGTTATGCGTGTTGTTTATTGTTTTGCCCCGCCCAATAGAATATGCTTCCATTATTATATTGTTTTTCGGCTCGCAATTTATAAACCAATATTGAGTAGGCTTCTTAAAATCATCTCCACGCTTTGTTCTATCCATATCAATTACCTTTGGTTTTATGTGCCAAAATTGTGATAAAATGTGGTCTTGGTGGTATGGATTCTCAATTATAAGTTTTAATTCTTTACGTAAACAAACTATAACCATTTTTGATATTAAAGCATACAAATAATTCATTTCATCAAAATATCGTATGTTTTGCTCTAACTTTTCTATATCGGTAAACTTTTTATGACCTGCACCACTTCTTGTAAAGTTAAAAATCATACGCCTTGTAAATCTTACACAAGGAAAGAACGCAAAAATTAAATCTTCTTTTTTGATAGTGTCAAACAACGATTTTTCGCCTAAATATGCTTTTTCTATTTCGCTAAACAAATCAATGATATTGTCAGTTTCGCCAAAATCGTTTAATATGTCATAATCGTATGCTTGATAGCCTAACTTCTTAAATTCGTTCTTAAACGTGCCTGATTGCTCAAAAAAACAATGAACTATCATTTTTGCACCTGTATTTTTAATTTGTATTTTTTAGCAAGTTCTAACGCCTGCTTTTTATCAATAACATACATTGCAGTATAACCTTTGCCTATTAAATTATACTCATTAAATAGTTCATAAAATAATTGCTGTAAAATTTCTTTACGTGCCATAACTCATAACTCCTTATATTTTAATTTTTCAACGCCTTTTCAATAAGCATATTTTATTTGTTTTTATTTAAAGCAGAATCAATTAAATTTGTAATAAACTCTTTAACTGACTTAATGCCGTTTTCAGCACAATACACAACCACTTTCTTTTTTAGTTCGGCACTAATTTCGATTGTGATGCGTTCTTTGTTTTTGTCTTTGTTCATTTTAGTTCTCCTTCATCAATTTTTACAATTCTAAAATTTGAACAGCTATCAGTGACTGCATAAATCTTATAACCGTAATTAGTAAAGTATTTATTAGCGGTTTCTTTTTCACATAAGCAATCTTTTTCAAATTCTTGCACAAAGCAGTCTTTTTCAACATTATATAATTCGTTCTTTTTATTTATAATGATATATTTCATTTCTTAATCTCCTAACTTAAACTACAAAGCACAACCCCTTTCGTATTCTCAATGGTGCTTTTTATCATTTTACCATTTTACAATTCAGTTGTCAAGTGTTTTGTGAAAGTTTTTTAATCTCCCAATCTTTTTTTTCGTAATCGTATTCGTACTTATAGCCAAAGTATTTTTCAGCAAGGTGTTTGCGTTGCCAAAAGGTCAGTTCTATATTTTCCTGCTTCAACCATTTCGCAAACGCTTTTGGATCGTTTTTTGTTGCTTTGTCGGCATAGATGTTGCACCAAACGCAGAAGTTGACGTAGATGTATTCGCCGTTTGCTTTTTTGCGATTTTGTTCCCATAATTCAGCTTGTTGTCGTTCATAACATAATTGACGGATTTGCTTGGTAAACATAACTATACCTTCCCTTTTAATTCTTTTAATAATAGCTCAATTATTTGTCTTCCTGTGCCGTTCTTATGACAAAATCTAAACTTGCAATCAAACAATTTAGCATACCGTTTCATTTCGTTGTAGATTTGCCAACCGTGAACGTTCAAGAATCGCTTATCGTTGACATCAGCAGGAGCGTGCCATTTCAATAGTTTTTCCTTGTCGCATTTTTCTTCTATTAGAAAGATTAAAGTAATGCCGTTGTTTTTGGCTCTAATGCACTCTTTTTCAAAACGAACTTTATCGCAGAAGAAGTTTCCTGCAAGCTCTAAAATGTTGCGTTTTAAGTCAACAACTACGCTATCGTTTCCTTTGACAGCGTAGTCGCCAACGTTTAGTTTAATGCGTTCAAATTGGATTCCGTGAGAAGCAAAGTATTTAAGGATATGGTCTTTCTTACCTTGCTTTTCACGGGTATCCATTAAGATCGTAATTTTAGAAGGGGATTCCATCGTCATCGTCACAAACTTCTAATTTGAGGCGGTTAGTTCCTTCTTCTGATCCTTGCACTTTACTGCCGATCAGTTCAAATTCGCTCACAACCAAGTTCCAGTAAGTTGTCTTGCTACCGTCCTCTTCCTTTTTGTTGCTTTCCATACTGCCTACAACAGCCACTCTTTGTCCTTTGCCGCCGTACTTCGCAATAACGTCTGTACCAAGTTTACCGAACGCTGTACAGTTAAAAAAGTCCGTGTCATACGTTCCATCTTCTTTTTTGTACTTTCTACTTACCGCCACAGAAAAACTCGTCAAATCTTTCCCGGAAGACAAGTTCTTTACTTTCGCATCGCCTACCATATTACCTGTGATAAAAATTTTGTTCATTTAATATGCCTCCTTTTAATTTATCCCTGCTTTTTCCAAACATTCTTTACTGCAAACTGCTTTTCCATATTTTTGAATTGAGCCTTGAAAAATTTTTTCATCGATAATCTTACCACACACGTCACACAAACGCTTCGGGACAGCCTTTATCCGCAACGCATCCGTTTTCGTACCAAACGCCTTGACGTCTTTTTCAACGTATACAAGCACTTGTTTGCCAATCCAACGCTCAATGAATGGAGTTCCGCACGCCGTTTCCAACCCTTTGAAGTTTGTCTTTGCGTGAATTACCATAGGCTTATCTAATTCTGCAAAATAAATAAGTAATTCATCTTTTTTAGCGTTTGCAATTCCTTTTTTGATTCCTTCCATGTCAGGGATTGCTTCACGTTTAATATCAACGATTGTCGCAACAACTTCCCTGTAAATTGGTTTGTCGTTTTCGTCTGCTCCGATCGTAAGCGACCAGCTGCCGAGGAAATCTTTATTTGCCTCTTTTTTCCAATGTGTGAGTCGTTCCATAATTTATCTCCTTTTATAAAATTTCAATCGTTTCTTCACTTAATTTACGCTGCGAACGGCAATAATCACAAACACCGCAATGCCAAGGTTCTAATTCGCCATTTTTAATAGATTGATATACAGGTGCTTTTGCAATCACTTCCTGCAACGCCGTTTCAATGGTTTCATCGCTGAACTCAAATATGCGTTTATCAGGATATTTTTCTTTCGTTACGACTCCAAGTCTAAACGGTAAATTCTTGCCCGTCATTTGCTTGTAAATCGTCTTATAGATTGCCCCCTGAATGTCATATCCATTTGCTTTATAGAACGGCTTTTTTTCGCCGTTTTGCCACGTGTCGTTGCAATCCTTGAGTACTTTCCCGTCAACGATATTTTCAGCCGTTAAACTGTCGATTTTGCCCTTAAACGGAACTCCTGCAATGTTGCCTGTGATAATGACTTGCCTTTTGCCTTTGAGCTGGCTGTAGAGATATTCGTCTTTTTTGATAACTCCGCAGAGGTCTTCGGCAAGCTTGAAGTTTGCTTTGAGTTCGCCAGTTCTGCTATTAAAGATTTCTGGATGCTGTTCTCTAAACTTTCTTAATTCTCCATCGAGCCAAGCATCTATGTATGATCCGACAAGCATTGCTTCCGTTTCTTCGATTTTGTGCTTCCCTTTTAGAATAGCCATTGCTTTTGCAGGGCATTCATCAAACGTCTTGAATTGCGAATAAGACATATACTCAATATCGGCTTTTTTGCTGTAATAGTTTCGTTTAGTTAGTTTCATTGTTTTTGGCCTTCCCTTTTTTAAACTCCTTAAAATAATCTTGATACATCACTTTCTTCCCACGCGACTTTGCATAACTTAATTCAGCACACGCACCCTTTGACTTTTGCCAACCGTCTAACATAAAGATAGCATCGGCAAGTTC
>JAGBSA010000183.1 GCA_017632095.1 Bacteroidales bacterium
TCTTCCTCTTTCTCTTCCTCTTCCTCTTTCTCTTTCTCGTCCGCACCGTTCAGTCCTTTGCCAAGTCTCGCCACCATTTCGCCAATCAGCAAGCGGCTTTCACCACCGATATACGGAGCGAAATTCTGCCACAAATCTTCAAATCCGCACAGCTTCACAATATCCACAGACGGGTTAAAGACTCTGTTCCTATTAGTGTACTCAGGTTCTGCCTTGCGTCCGTCTATCAAGATTACCTGCATGAGAAACGCAGTGCCTTGCTTAGCGTTGTGAATTGTGAATTGGTTTCAAATTTGCATCTTTGACGTATCAGAAACAATGTTACTGCTAATATTCCTTTCATGATTATCTGTTTTTAGGTTAGCTTTAAAAGTCAAAATCAAATCCGCTAGCCGATAGCGTTGGATAACGGCTTGCAAGTGTCGCAAGCTTCTCTGCCGTGAGAGAGTCTTTCCACACTTCAAAAGCCTTCTCAATCTGCTCGTCCGTGTAGCCACGTTCACGAGCTATGTTCTCTATCACGTCCGAATCGAGGTCAGAAAGTCCCAACTCTTCCGCTTTGTCAAGAGCGTCTTTTACAATTCCGTCAAACTCGTTAGCTCCAAGTTCCTTGTCGCTTTTGTCCTTGCTAAGCTGCCAAATTCCAGCCGCCGCAATGGCTAAACCGCCTAAAATTTTTACTATGTGCCTATTTTTTTTAGTTTTTGCTTGTTTTTATAAAAAATTACATTACATTCGCATTGTACAATCGATTGGTAAAAGTTCCATTACAGTCATCTCCTGTGACTGGTGGAACTTTTTATTATTTCTTAATCTCCCTGAGAGATATGTGAACTGCACAATAATGGCTATACTTTTCTTCTATGCCTTTGTAAAACTCACCGACTGTAATTTTAGCGTAGCCAACATTTTCAACCGCCACCAGCAATATATGAAGCCTTTCAAAATTCTTTTGGTTTATGTTGTTCTTAGGCGTAGTTTGACAAATGTACCTTGCCTCGGAATATAGGTTTTTCAGGTTCATTGCTGCCAGAGTTGATTTCTTCGATTTTGATGCGTGATGAGAAGTCTCATTTTTTCCCTTTCTCCTAACATATACATAAGAGTTCAATGCGGGACAAAAAAAACTTGTCGGCATCCTTTATCATTTCCATAATCATGAGCCTTCTTTCTTCTCTTGCCTCTTTGTTTCCCTTCTCCTTAGGCTCATAAATCCCCCTTAGCCGAATTTTTCACCGGCTTAGACTTGTACAATTCGCTACGTTGCTTTAGTGTCGTTTTCATAAGCATTTGAATTCCGCTTTGTCAAGAGCGTCCTTTACAATTCCGTCAAACTCGTTAGCTCCAAGTTCCTTGTCGCTTTTGTCCTTGCTAAGCAGCCAAATTCCAGCTTCTGCAATGGCTAATCTGCCTAAAATTTTTACTATGTGCATATTTTTTTAGTTTTTGCTTGTTTTTTATATTTAAAAATTCCATCTTTGCAACAAACCTTAGAAATAAGGTTGTAAGAAGTAGTTCCGTTGCAGCGTGACTTTGACAACTGGCGGAACTACTTCTTAATTTTTCTCAGAGAAATATGCGTCGCACAATATTGGCAAAAAAGTTCTCCTTTAACATCCTCGTAAAATTCGCCTACCGTTATTTTCGCATAGCCAACTCCCTTCACTACCGCTATTAGCACATGTATGTTTTTGAAACATATTTGATTTTTATTTGCTTTTGGTTTATAGCTACTATACTTTGCATCTGCATACAAATTGCTCATATTCATTGCTACAATAGTTGATTTATGCGACTTTGAAGCGTGGTATATAGTCTCCTCCTTACTCTTCCTTTTCGTATATACATTAGCGCTCAATGCAGGACAAAACAAAACTTCTTTGTTTTTAATCCATTTTGCTAAAATCTTCGCCCTTTCGTCTTTTGCTTTTGCATCCTTCTCCTTAGGCACACCCCCCTTAGCCGAATTTTTCACCGGCTTAGACTTGTACAATTCGCTACGTTGCATTAGTGTCGTTTTCATAAGCATTTGAATTCCGCTTTGTCAAGAGCGTCCTTTACAATTCCGTCAAACTCGTTAGTCCAAGTTCCTTGTCGCTCTTATCCTTGCTAAGCAGTCAAATTCCAGCCGTAACAATGGCTAAACCGCCTAAAATTTTTACTATGTGCATATTTTTTAGTTTTTGCTTGTTTTTTATAAAAAATTAATTTACCTTTGTATCGTCTTAGCGACAAAGAAAGAGAAACAAGAGGCAAAAGTTGCGGTTTTGCGGAACCCTCCTTGTTTCTCTTTTTTTATTTGCCATTTTCGTCTGCAATATATGTTACGCAATATTTCCCCGCTTGTATTCTCCAATCGTTATTTTTGCTGGACCAAAATCGTTTAGAGATGCAGTGAGGACGTAGTTGTAAATAGGTTTCAAATTGCATCTTTGACGTATCTGAAACAATTTCAGATTGTTGTCGCACTTTGCCTCTGTGCAAAATAGCGTCCTGTTGCCCCCTTCAGGCGGAAAGAACGCATTTGAATGTCTATCTGTTTCATTTTTTTTCAAAAAAAATTATTTTTTCTTTGGTATTTTGTAAATATCAACTATATTTGCCGTAAAGAAAGAGGATCAGTCGTGGATTTGACGTTTCGGACGTTCTTATTGGGGTGGTTCTTTTAAGAACAGCATCAGTACCACGAAGGGTGCCCTCTTTCTTGTTTTTGTAACTTGTTTTTGTTATCCACTCATCACAATCCAAATCTTCAGGCACTATGACACAATACAGTGTCAATTCTACTGAATGGCAGTTTCATTTCTCA
>JAGBSA010000184.1 GCA_017632095.1 Bacteroidales bacterium
AATGCTTCTACAAAGGCATTGTAATACTATTACAAAGGCGTTGTAATGAATTAAATTCTTGATTTTGCTTTTTGCTTTTATTCTTCTAAGAGCTCTTTGTTTACTTCCAGAGGATTGTATTTGTGATGCGAGTCGCATTTGTCTTTGAATACGTTGCGTTTTCCGCAAACACAATTGCTTCTATCGCCTGTATATGGATCCACATTTGCACAACGACGTTTGAATTCTCCGTTTTTCTTTAAGAACATTTTGATTCCGATAAAGCAAAAACTCAAAGCGAGTATTGCAATCGACACTATCAATACCAATAATAAAGTCTTCATATCTTATTCCTTGTTTTTTGTATCTATGATTATTGTTGTAGGACCGTTATTCACCAATTCTATTTGCATATCTGCTCCAAATACTCCCGTTGCTACCTTTCCTGCAAAGACTTCTCTTGTTCTTGCGACAAAAGATTCATACATTGGCTTTGAAAATTCAGGTTTCGAAGCACGGATATAAGTAGGGCGGTTGCCTTTCTTTGTGCTTGCGTGAAGGGTAAACTGACTTACTATCATCATTTCGCCTTTAACATCCTCAACAGAAAGATTCATCACTCCGTTTTCGTCTTCAAATATTCTTAATTTGCGAATCTTGTCTGCCAACCATTCGATATCTTCTTTTGTATCTGCGTCTTCAATTCCCAAAAGAACCATCAAACCTTCTTCAATTTGAGAATATATTTCGGAATCTATTATTAGCTTTGCGTATTTTACTTTTTGTATTACTGCTCTCATTATTTACCTATCTTGTTTGCCACTGTTCGAGTTGCACTTCTTCACCATTAACGATGTTTATGTAGTTTGAGTATCTTTCTTGTGAGATTTCTCCATTTTCTACTGCCTTTTTGATTGCACAATCCGGCTCATGGATATGCGTACAGTTGTAATACTTACATTCAGATAGCCTTGTACGCATTTCAGGGTAGTATCTGGCTACTTCTTCTGCCGCAAAATCAACCATTCCAAAGGATTTGATGCCCGGAGTGTCTATTATATTGCCGCCAAAGGCCAAAGGAAACATTTGAGCAAAGGTAGTGGTGTGTCGTCCTTTGAGATTACTTAGAGAGATTGCCGATGTTTTTAGGTTGAGGTTTGAATCTATGGCATTTATCAAGGCACTCTTGCCAACGCCTGAGTGTCCGGAAAGAAGCGAAGTCTTGTCTTTCAAGATTTCTTTCAAGGTTTCCAAGCCCGTTTTCTCAATTGCCGATGTCTCTATGCACTTATAGCCAACGTTTTCATAGATTGACATCAGGTAGTCGGCATATTGGCGTGTTTCTTCTTCGTATAGGTCTATCTTGTTGAAGACTAATATGCACGGAATCTTGTAAGCCTCACATGTAAGCAGGAATCTATCGATGAAACCGGTGCTTGTGCGAGGTAAAACGGCAGTTACAATCAATAAAGCTTGATCTATGTTTGATGCAATGATGTGTGTTTGTTTCGAAAGTTTGGTTGCCTTTCTTATTATGTAGTTCTTGCGTTGCTCAATCTTGCAAATCAAACCGTAAGAGGTAGAATCAGAGGGAATAAACTCTACTATATCGCCAATAGCTATGGGATTGGTGGATTTAATTCCGCTTATTTTGAACTTACCCTTTATACAGCATTCAAATTCTTTGCCTTCGCTGTTCTTAACCGTGTAATGACTGCCTGTGGTTCTTATAACCGTGCCTTTATCCATAAGTAAGATGATTTTCTTTCTTTGTTTTAGTTTCTTGAATTCAAATTTCAGAAAATTAGAATCAAGTTTTAATTTTCTAACTCTTGATTTTAAGAGAGTCGAATTCAAGTTTCAAAGATAGGACTTATTTTTGAATCGGAATGTAATTTGAATCTGTTTTTACCATTAGTCAATTGTAATATAATGAATTGAAAGACTGAATGAAGGTGAGAAAAATCAATTGAATTATTCTCAAAGAATGGGATTTTATTGGATTGAATCAATATAAGTGAATACAAAAACGTCATTATTCGAATAGGGATTCTATTTAGGATTTGCAAAAACTATGTAAATTTGCATTGATTTGAAAGAAAGGAAAACGAGAGATGAATTGGCTTGAACTTGTAGCTGCCGTAATAGGCTTTGTTTACATAGTCTTGGAATATAGAGCTTCGGCTTGGTTGTGGCTTTTTAGCATATTGTCTGCAATGCTCTATGTTTGGGAATTTTATTCCAATGGAGTGTATGCAAATATGCTGATACAGGTTTACTATCTTGTTGTAGGGATTTATGGTTGGCTTGAATGGAAAGGCTTATTGAAGAAAAAGAAAAGTCAAGAGGTAGCAATAACTTCAATGCCTAAGAAATATTATCTGCCTGTTGTAGCTATATCTCTTGCTTTGTGTTGCGTATTTCCAATGATACTGAAACACTTTACAGACAGTACAGTTTGGTTTTGGGACGGTATTTCGACAGCCCTAAGTGTTGTTGCGATGTGGCTTTTGGTTAAGAAATTCTATCAACAATGGATTTTCTGGATAATAGTAGAGCCGTTGGTCGTTCTTACTTCTATTCAGGCAGAAATGTATTTTACTGCGGTCTTGTATCTTTTCTATACAGTGATTGCAATAATGGGTTATTTCAAATGGAAAAAAGAAGCGGTGAAATGATGATTGAGAGGGGTTTTATCGAAGCATTGAGATTGTCAGATTTTGATGTGATTGTTCTTGCCAAAGGAGAGTTTCCTAAACATCAAGTTCCGCTTTCTTTATTGCAAAGAGATATTCCGATAGTATGCTGTGATGGAGCAATAGGTTCTTTGGAACAATTCGGTAAAGAGGCATTTGCTTTGATTGGAGACGGAGATTCTATTCCTCATTCTTTGTTGGAAAAATACAAAACCAAATGGCACTTTGTTGCAGATCAAGAGACAAATGATTTAACCAAAGCTGTGAAGTTCTGTAAGGAAAAAGGATTCAAACGGATTGCAATATTGGGAGCTTGCGGTATGAGAGAAGATCACTCTTTGGCGAATATATCTTTGTTGATTTCCTATTGCAAGATGTTGAAATGCGAAAAGGATTCAAGTGTAATGATGTTTAGCGACTATGGAGTCTTTATTCCGATTGTTGAAACTACAACCTTCGCATCTTTTCCTAAGCAACAAGTGTCTATATTCTCATTGGAATCCGATAAGGCTTTGACTTCGCGAAATCTTCTTTACCCTATAGAGAACAGATGTTTCAAATATTGGTGGGAAGGTAGCTTAAACGAGGCTGAAAACAAAAACTTCACCCTTGAAACCAAAGGTGAAGTCATTGTATTTCAAACCTACGAAGCTAAGTCTTAGAGTTTGCGTCTTTGTTTGCTTTTCTTGTTTGCCCAAAGGCCATATACCTCGCTCACATTGCCGGCTGTAACAAACGCATCAATCTTTTCTTCGTCTATTTTCTTCATCAGACGTGTGAATTCGTCCTTATTGAGTAGCACTTCTATCTCTATCTTTTTTTCTTGGCTGTATCCGCCAATCACTTCATAAAGAGTAACTCCTCTAACCAAGTCATTAACGATGTAATCTCTTAATAGCTCGTGTTGAGATGAGATTATACAAACTCGTTTCTTATTGTTAAGTCCTGCTGTGAAGTAATCGATTACCAGACCGTTGATCCAAGTACCAATCAAACCTATAACTACCATATGGAATGGGTTAATGGCAAATGCGGTACAGCAAATTATAGCACCTGCAACAGAAACCGATGCACCTATATCGAAGTGTAAGTATTTGTTTACAATCTTTGCAAGAATGTCAAGTCCTCCTGTAGAGGCGTTGATTCTGAAAAGAACAGTTTGAGCTGCACTTAAAAGAAGCACAAAGCAACAAAGGTCGAACCAAATATCTCCCATTATTGAAGGGATACTGCCTCCCTCGCGAATGAAATTTTCGTATGGGAAATAGGTTTCCAAGATAGAAATCATAGGTCCTAAAATCAAAGCTGTGTAAACGGTTTTCAGACCAAATTCTTTGCCGATTAGGAAATAGGCTAGCACCAATAAGATTGCGTTAATCACAAAAATGACCGTCGAAACAGGCAATGCCATTCCAAATAGCTGCTCTGATACTCCGCTAATCACGATTGAAAGTCCCGAAATGGTACCAATAATCAATTTACTTGGGACAAGGAAATAGTAAACCGCACATGCGGTTACCATCATGCCCACTGTCATAATCAGTAACTCCACCCAAAATTTAGGAGTCTTCAAAATGCTTCCTGCTTTCTTTACTGTAGTTGTAAAATCCATAACAATATTCTCGTTTTTTCAGCTTGCAAAATTACGAAAGAAAATTTAATTTTTGGGGTTTGTTAAGGTTCAAAACTCATGTAAATATATAAATGAATAAAACTTCGATTCAATTTCACGAAACTTGAATTCAATTTGCTGAAACTCTAATTCAGAAAATTAAAACGAAGATTCGATAAAGCCGAAATCAAGATTCAATATTTCTGCTTCTTTGAATAAGAAATCAAAGCCTTTGATTCACAAAAATCAGGCGTTGAATTTTAGAATTGTAGCCTTGCTTTGTCTTTTTTTGTCTTTTTTTCGTAACTTTGCCCGTTGATGATATTTGAAACAGTTTTTGAGAACGTCCTATGACTATGAAGAATATAAGAAACTTTTGTATAATTGCCCACATTGATCACGGAAAAAGCACTTTGGCAGACAGACTTTTGGAATTTACCAACACGGTTTCACAAAGAGATATGGAAGCTCAGGTGTTGGATAATATGGATTTGGAAAAAGAAAGAGGTATTACAATAAAGAGTCATGCCATTCAGATGAAGTATTTGTTTGAAGGAGAACAATACCATCTTAACCTTATCGATACTCCAGGCCACGTTGACTTTTCTTATGAGGTGTCTCGTTCGATTGCAGCTTGCGAAGGTGCTTTGTTAATCGTAGATGCAACACAAGGAATTCAAGCTCAAACGATTTCTAATCTGTATCAAGCAATTGATAACAACTTGGAGATAATCCCAATCTTGAATAAGATGGATTTACCTAACGCAATGCCGGAAGAGGTTACCGATCAGATTGTGGATTTGATTGGTTGCGATCCCGAAGATGTGATTCCGGCAAGCGGAAAGACAGGATTGGGGATAGAAACCATACTTGAAAGAATCATAAAGACTATCCCGGCTCCGAAAGGAGAGGCTTCAGAACCGCTACAAGCCCTTATATTCGACTCAGTCTTCAATTCCTTCCGCGGAATCATCTCTTACTTCCGCATAATGAACGGAGAATTGAAGAAAGGCGACAAAGTAAAATTCGTAAATACCGGAAAAGAATACATAGCTGACGAAATAGGCGTGTTGGGATTGAAGTTGATACCACAACAAAAGCTTTCGTGCGGAGAAGTAGGCTATATAATTTCGGGAATCAAGACTTCATCGGAAGTGAAAGTAGGGGATACTATCACATCTGTTGATAATCCTTGCGAGAAAGCAATAGATGGTTTCGAGAATGTAAAACCTATGGTGTTCGCAGGAATATACCCTGTTGATTCTGACGACTATGAAGAATTGAGAGGTTGTATTGAGAAATTGCAACTTAATGATGCCTCATTGACTTTTGAACCTGAAAGTTCATTAGCCTTAGGCTTCGGATTCCGTTGCGGTTTCCTTGGATTGTTACACATGGAGATCATTCAGGAACGACTAACCAGAGAATTTAATATGGACGTTATCACAACAGTTCCAAATGTTAATTACAAGGTTTATACAACCAAGGGAGAGGTTCTTGAAGTTTATAATCCATCTGGGCTTCCTGAACCAAATTATATTGATTACATCGAAGAGCCTTATATAACTGCATCGATAATAACAAAGACTGATTTCATAGGACCTGTTATGACGCTTTGTATAGAAAAGAGAGGTATTCTCAAAAACCAACATTACTTATCTACAGACAGGGCTGAGATAACTTTTGAGATGCCTTTGGGAGAAGTAGTCTTCGATTTCTATGACAAACTCAAATCTATATCAAAGGGATACGCCTCTTTTGACTATCACCCTTCAAGTTTTCAACGTTCAAAACTTGTGAAATTGGAGATACTTCTTAATGGTGATCCTGTTGATGCCCTTTCCACTTTGACACACTTTGATAATGCTTATCCGCTTGGAAGACGTATGTGCGAGAAACTTAAAGAACTTATCCCAAGACAGCAATTCGATATAGCTATTCAAGCTGCCATAGGTTCTAAAATCATAGCTCGTGAAACCGTTAAGGCAGTTCGTAAAGACGTAACGGCGAAATGTTATGGAGGAGACATCTCTCGTAAACGTAAATTGTTGGAAAAACAGAAAGAAGGTAAGAAAAGAATGAGACAAGTCGGCAATGTGGAAGTACCGCAATCAGCTTTCCTTGCAGTTCTTAAATTGGATTAAAAAATTAAAACAAAGAAATAAAATGACAGCAACAATAATCATAGTAGCGTTATTAGCAATCGTAATCGTCGTAAAGGAGTTTTACGGAAGCGAAGCAATCAAGAAATTTGTCGAAAACGAACAAAAGAAAACCATTCTCGAGATTCAAAAGATTCAAGAGAGCGAAGTAAGGAAGGTAGTTACGCCTATACAACTTCAAGCTTACGAACGCTTGGTTTTATTCTTGGAAAGAATGACACCAAACAACCTTGTGCTTCGTTGCTATCAAGCAGGAATGACAACGCAACTGCTAAAGGATGTAATGATTCAAAACATCAGAGACGAATTTGAGCATAATCTTTCTCAGCAACTTTATATCTCATCACAGGCATGGGCTTACATAAAAAACGCTAAGGAAGATATGATAAACATTATAAATTCCATTCAAGCCAAAGAAGGAGAGAGCTTGACACCTACTGCTTTCGCAGGACGATTGTTTGAATTGCTTGCAGGCAAAGAAAGTCAGATAGAATTGGCACAAGACTTCCTGAAAGAGGAAATTCAAAAGAGATTTCAATAAACGAGACATTCTTAGCGTGTAATTTTGTTTTAGGTTTTTATGTTAGCTGATGCCAAGGTTAAGGACTTGAACAAATTATCTTGTTTGAAGTCTTTGAATGTTGGAATAGGAGAGGATAGGAGTATAGAGGGGATATATTGCGGTGATTTGCTGAGTGATTGTCTTGCATCGGCAAAGCAAGACTATTTACTCCTAACTATTCAAAACCACAAGAATGTTGCAGCAGTTGCAATTTTGAAACAACTTTCCTGCATCGTGCTTTCTAAACAAATTCAAGCAAGTGAGGAAATGCTGAACCTTTGTTCCGAAAATAATATTGCAGTATTCCAATCTTCTGAAGACAGTTTCACCACCGCCATACTTTTATACGAATTACTCAAATGAAAGAAATATCTCTCCATATCTTGGTTTTGATAAATAATTGTCTTGCAGCAAAGGCAACAGAGATTGAAGTCGAAATATTGGATAGCGTTTCTGAAAATATAGTTCGAATAACTATTACAGACAATGGCTGTGGTATTTTGCCAAAAGACTTAGACAAGGTAACGGATTGTTGTTATACGCTGAGAAAAGAAAGGAATATCGGTTTGGGATTGGCTCTTGCAAAACAGAACGCAGAACGCAGTGGAGGGGGATTAAGAATAGAAAGCGTATATCAGAAAGGCACAAAGGTTGAATTTTGGTTTGAGAAAAATCATATCGACCGTCAGCCTTTGGGAAGTATGGCATCGGTGGTCTCTATCGTCAGTTCGCAACCGTCAATCGACCTTTTCTATCGTCATAGCACCGATTGGGGAGAGTATGTTTTTGATAGTAGAGATTGGAAAGGCGACTGCGAATATCTAAGTGCCAAACAACTGTTACAGATTCAAAAAGAAATAGAACAAGGCTTGGAATCAATAAAAGGAAATAAGATATAAACAAAACATAAAAAGGAAGTAGTTATGACATTGGAAGAAAGAATCAATGCAGACATCAAAGCGGCGATGTTAGCAAAGGAAAGAAGGAAATTAGATGCACTAAGAGCAATCAAATCCGCCATCCTGCTATTGAAAACCAACGGTAGCGGAGACGCAATCAGCGAAGAAGCAGAGATAGCATGCCTTCAAAAACTGGTAAAAAAAAGAAAAGAGTCTGCTGAATTGTACAAACAACAAAACAGAATGGACTTGTACGAAGATGAAGCTTATCAACAATCTGTTATTGAGGCGTATCT
>JAGBSA010000185.1 GCA_017632095.1 Bacteroidales bacterium
ATCAATTTAACAATCAAAAAAAAAACAAAAACAGGCGAACTGTTTCTCAACATTCGCCTGCACAATTAAAAAACAAAAATCACAAAACTTAAATCAATCAAATGATAATATTGCTTGCTTTATCAAAGCTATAGCTTCTCTCAATTCTTCTTCGCTTATCACCAAAGGAGGAGCAAATCTTATGATATGTTGATGTGTTGGTTTTGCAAGCACACCTAATTCTTTCATCTTCAAGCATACGTCCCATGCTTCCTTACCATTCTTTGGTTTTATTACGATTGCATTCAACAATCCCTTACCTCTAACCAACTCAATCATATCACTCTTAACCGCTTTCATCTCTTCGCGGAATATTTTTCCTAATTCTTCTGCACGCTCTGCCAATTTTTCATCTTTAACAACTTGCAATGCTGCAACGGCTACTCGTCCTGCCAAACAGAATCCTCCAAATGTTGAGCCATGTTCGCCGGGTTGTATTGTCAACATTATCTCATCGTCAGCCAAAACAGCAGAAATAGGTATCACTCCGCCCGATAGAGCTTTTCCTAATATCAAAATATCAGGACGAACGCCCTCATGATCACACGCCAACAGCTTTCCGGTTCTCGCAATACCTGTTTGAACCTCGTCAGCCATGAATAGAACGTTATATTTCTTACAAATATCGTAACAAGTCTTCAAATAGCCTTCGTCAGGTACGAATACACCTGCTTCACCTTGGATTGGCTCAAGCAAAAATCCCGCAACCTTATCGCCATGCAAAGCAAGAACGTCCTCTAACGCCTTAGGGTTATTGTAAGGTATCTTTATAAATCCCGGAGTAAAAGGTCCGAATTGTCCATAGCTGTCAGGGTCGTTTGACATCGAAATTATGGAAATTGTTCTTCCATGGAAATTACCTTCACAACAAACTATGATTGCTTCGTTTTCAGGAATGCCTTTCACCTTATACCCCCAACGTCTTGCAAGTTTAAGAGCTGTTTCATCAGCTTCTGCACCTGTGTTCATAGGAAGCACTTTGTCATAACCAAAATACTCAGTTATATATTTTTCATAAGGAGCCAAGCAATCATTGTAAAAAGCCCTCGAAGTCAGAGTAAGTTTCTGAGCCTGTTCACAAAGAGCTGCAATAATTTTTGGGTGACAATGGCCTTGATTAACGGCGGAATAAGCACTCAAAAAGTCGAAATAGCGTTTTCCTTCCACATCCCAAACAAATGCACCTTCTCCTCTATTCAACACAACGGGCAATGGATGATAGTTATGAGCACCATAGCGGTGTTCCATTTCGATAAATTCTTCTGATCTTTTCATAAGGCAAAAATAGATTTTGATTAAATAATATTATTTCAAAAGAAACGTCTTGCTAAAACAAAAGTTTAGCGAGAAAATCCTTTATTCAAAGGCAAAGATATAATAATTTCACGAAACCACACAAAAATTTCGTGAAATTATTATTTACTAATATGAATTTTTCTCTTGAATATAAGTAATTCCCTTCTCTATTAGCGTCCCAATTCTTTGAATGCTTTACCTATGATACTTACATCACGGCCAATGGAATAATTACTTGCATAAAGGAGATTAAGTTTATGTATAGTATTCCTTTCTAACTGTTCTTGCGAAAAAACATCTGTAATTGTCAATACAGAAGATTTCAAAACAGGAAGTTTAGACATCTCATCTTTACTTTGTTTGCAGTAGCCTACCCAAGTCTTTCGACTAAACAAAACAAGGAATATATTTTTCAAAAGCCCCATAGGACGACGAACAAACCAAAATACAAAGACATACATAAGCAAAAGAGCTATTGCAAATCCTACATCAAACAATCGTTTCTTTCTCTTATTGTCTTCACTCGTTATATTGCTGACATTTAACACATATAAATCTGCCGGAGTCTTTATTGTATTGCTACCGATTATAAATTCAGCACTTTGAGGCACTATAGTAAATTTCACATTCGAACAAGCAAGACGCCCCATCAGTTCTCCGATATTAGTTTGTGTTAAATCCTTGGAGCAAAACACCACTTCATCTATAGAGTATATTCTTACAATATCCTCTATCTGCGAAATAGTTCCCACAAAGTTCTCATCGGTATTCTCTTGCTTTACTCCAACCAATGCAATGAAATCAGGATTTACACCGGTCTTGTTAAGCAAATTCACAACTCGGCTTGCCTCAGGCTGATCTGCTACAATAGCATAGCGAGATGCAGTCTCATTCTTCATTAACAACGTTCCATTTTTTAGGAAATTAAAAATCAAACGCGTCAAAAGCAGAATACACAAACTCATAACAGACCCCATGACAACCAATGCTCGAGAATATCTCAATTCTGCTGGCATCAGAGAATAGAATACCAACAATAAAAACATTCCACCAAAGACTCCTGCAACTATTCTCGGGATTCTAAGCTGTTTAACATAACCTCCACACACATAAACAGAAAAAAGCAGTATCAATATGTATATTGGAACAGCACAAATCATATAATGAGGCGGATAGTAGTTAATATCCCCCCAATAATGC
>JAGBSA010000186.1 GCA_017632095.1 Bacteroidales bacterium
AAAGCATTTATCTACTTTTGACAAACGACTCTTCGCAACTTTTTTGTTTGCTTTCTTTTCGCTTGATTCAACTCCGAAATAACTTTTATCAATTCTTATAAAAGAAGTCTTGATATTGTATGTTTCTAAGTCAAATATCCACTCCGGATCGAAACAAGCATAAAGAAGTCGACATTCAAAGTGTAAATGAGGTCCTGTAGAACGTCCTGTATTTCCTCCCAATCCTATAACATCTCCTGCTTTTACCTTTTCTCCTACTTTTACTTTTATCTTTGAAAGATGCCCATAAAGTGTTTCGAGATTATTGTAATGGCGTATGACAACGCAATTTCCATAACCCCCATTATACTTTGCAAGTCTTACCACTCCATCAAAGGCTGCGTATATTTTATCTCCAGTATTTAGAGCTATGTCTATGCCTGAATGAGGTCTGCCCCAACGCCAACCATATGAAGAACTCTTGCGTTTTTTTATAGGAAAACAAAAGTGTTGTCCTTTTGATGGATTTATTAGTCGTAAAACAATTTCGTCCGGAATTTGTTGAAATGAGAAATTAGGAACTTTTACTCTTTCGTTGTACCAAGTATTTTGATAAAATGTGGCGGAAGGTATTTCTCTGTTATTGCTAATAAAATGACGTGCAACATCGTTCTTGCTTGCCATTACAGCAGCTGTGTCTATTTTTTTGTTTTCAGCACCTTTTGCGTTTACTGTTTTACCAGAATGGACTGCATACAACGAATCAGCAAAACGCCTATTTGCCGAACGAGTATCGTCGTTAGTAGGTACGGTTCGCTGTGCATTCGCTATTGTTGCGAATAACATAAGCATTATCGACAAAAAAAACTTCTTTCCCGAATAATAATCCATTAAAACAAGCCTGTAAAAAACACTGCAAAAGTAGTACAAATTCCCAATATATACCCTAACACTATCTGAAAATTATTGTGCATATTTAATTTCAGACGTGAGGAACAAACTAATCCCGAAATCAAAATACTGAAAATAAATAACCAAATGTATTTAGAATTTGTGTAAATATTAATCATAAATATGAAACTCGTCATTGCTCCACACGACATAGCATGTGCACTTATTTTTGTAAAACGATTGACAATTGAAGCTTCGATAACACAGAATAAATACACCGATAACATTTGCAAAAGGAAGATTTTATCTATCATTCCGCCAAAAAAGTATAGCAATGCAAGGGAGGTAAACATTACTATCATATATGGTGTCTTTCTATCCTCTCGTTCAATCAATGAAAGATTCTCTATCTTTTTACCTACACAATAGGCATATATAGCAAATGCCGGTACAATGAAACTCAATACAAAGAACACAAATATCAATTCAATATCGGCAAGAATATTACGAACAAAAAGCAATTTGGAAGAAAAAATGGTTAGAAATATAAAGCCATATGTTGGCATAATTAAAGGATGAAACAATGCACTTGCAAGTTTTGCCACCTTGTAAGAAAAAGATGTACCGATATTGTCTTGCATAGCGAGTTGTTATATGTTTTTTCGTTTACTTGCTGTTTCTATTCCCAATTTGTCTCTATATTTTGCGACTGTTCTGCGAGAGATTGGGAAGCCTTTTTCTTTGAGTAATTCGGCCAATTGCTCATCTGTATATGGCTTAGCTTTATCTTCGGAATCCAAAATACTAAGCATACAATTTCTAACAGCTTCTGAAGAGACTTCTTCTCCGTCTGAATTGGTCAATGTGTTTGAAAAGAAATCTTTTAATTTGAATGTGCCAAAATGAGTTTGGGCATACTTATCGTTAGCCATGCGAGAAATTGTACTTTCTGTGTATCCTGTAACGTTTTTTATGTCTTCATACTTCATAGGTTTGAGTTTAGCCAAATCTCCTGAAATAAAGTAATCATACTGTAAATCTATGATGGCTTTCATTATACGTTCAAGCGTACTTTCTCTTTGATTGAATGCTTCGATAAATATGTTGGCTGCTTCGATCTTATTTTTTAGAAAATTTATAGTCTCTTCGTGTTTATCCGGGTCCTTTTGAAACTTTTCCAACATACGAACCCCCTCTTTGCTTACTTTGAGACTACGTTTATATTGCCTATTAAGATTAAACTTTACTACACCATCTGACAGCCACACTTTGAAATCAGGTAGTATTGACGAATTATCCGCCATTCCTTCTTCACTATGTCCGGGATAAGGGTTTAGTGTATGAATTAAATTCAAGATTCGCTCAAACGTTTCTTGATTTAAGTTCATTTTTTTCTCGATTTGAATGGTGTTTTTCTTGAAAAATAAATCCCAATACTTATCTATAACTTCTTTTGCTAAGGTTAATTCTTCGCTATCACCATCTATACGTTCTAATTGTAACATTAAGCAATCTTGAAGGTCCCTTGCACCAACCCCAGCTGGCTCAAAGGTCCTAATGATACGAATTACTTTATGCAGCTTTTCAATATTAACCTCTTCTCCTTTGTCAAAAAAATAGTCATCAGCAATTGCATCAACACTCCTTTGTAAGTAACCCTTTTCATCGATATTTCCTATCACCATTTCACCTAATGAATATTCGTATTGATCAACATTGGTTAAACGGAGTTGTTCTAGGAGTTCTTCAGATAATGAAACGGAAAAGGAACTTCCATATTCCTTTTCCGTTGTATCATCTTGCTTAGACACTCTATAAATCTGGTCACCATCATCTTGAAACCAATAGTCGAAAAACTCACCTTTATCAGTCCTTCTTCCTATTTTCTCAGTTGTTTCAAATTGTATAGGTGTTTCAACTAACTCTATCTCTTGTTCCAAATAAGGATTCTGCTCTTGTTCAGCCTCTATTCTATTATCCAAATCAGCAAGTGGAACTTCCAACAACTCACTACATAGTCGTTGAACTGGTGCAAAGCGTTGTTTTAACAATAGTTTAGTTCCTTGTTGTAATGCCACAAAGATAAAGTATTTTTATTATATCCTAATAGTTAGCGTTCTTTGGAAAACGAGGGAATGGTATAACGTCTCTAATGTTGCTCATACCTGTTACAAACAACAACAAACGCTCGAATCCTAGACCAAACCCAGAGTGTGGAGCCGAACCAAAGCGTCTTGTGTCAAGATACCAGTCCATATCCTTTGCCTCTATACCAACTTCTGCCATTCTTGCAAGAAGTTTATCCATATTCTCTTCTCTTTGAGAACCTCCAATTATTTCTCCAATCAATGGGAACAAAACGTCCATACCTCTTACTGTCTTTCCATCTTCGTTTTGTTTCATATAGAAAGCTTTAATTTCTTTTGGATAATCTGTCAAAATAACAGGAGATTTGAAGTGTTTCTCAACAAGGTATCTTTCGTGTTCACTTTGCAAATCTACACCCCAATGGATTGGGAACTCAAATTTTTGTTTTGCTTGACTCAAGATCTCTATTGCTTCTGTGTATGTAAGTCTTACAAAGTTGTTATCTACAACAAAACGCAAACGTTCCAAAAGTTCGTTATCATACATTTGAGATAAGAAGTCCAAATCTCCCTTGCAGTTTTCCAAGGCATAACGCACAAGATACTTAATAAAGTCTTCTGCCAAATCCATATTGTCTTCGATTTCAAAGAAAGCCATTTCTGGTTCAATCATCCAAAATTCAGACAAGTGTCTTGGAGTGTTAGAATTTTCAGCTCTGAATGTTGGTCCGAAAGTATAAATCTTACCAAGACTCATTGCACCAAGCTCTCCTTCCAATTGACCAGAAACTGTCAATGAAGTATGTTTACCATAAAAGTCTTGAGAATAATCTATCTTACCTTCTTCGTTACGTGGCAAATTTTCCAAATCTAAAGTAGTTACTTGGAACATTTCACCTGCTCCTTCACAATCAGAAGCTGTTATAAGTGGAGAATGCCAATAGAAGAAGCCTCTATCGTTAAAGTATTTGTGGATTGCATACGCCATAGCGTGACGAACTCTGAACACTGCAGAGAATGTGTTTGTTCTTGGACGCAGGTGAGCTATATCTCTCAAAAACTCTAAACTATGTCCCTTCTTTTGCAATGGATAAGTATTAACATCTGCTTCTCCGTATATCTCAATTTCTTTTGCCAATACTTCAAAACTTTGCCCCTTTCCTTGAGAAGCAACAAGTTCACCATTAACTCTCAAACAAGCACCTGTTGTTATTCTCTTTATCAATTCTTCATTAAAAGCAGATGCTTCAGCCACAACTTGAAGGTTTTGGTTACATCCGCCGTCATTCAACGCGATGAAAGACACGTTTTTGTTTCCTCTTTTTGTCTTAACCCAACCTTTTACACAAATCTCTTTTCCTATCAAGCCTTCTGCAACGCCTTCACTGAAAAGTTCTCTTAATTCTATTCGTTTTATGTTTTCCATTTTATGTTTTATTTTTCTTATCTACAATACTTGAAACTTTATATTAAATAAACTCACTTCCCTTTTCAATTTCAACATCGGTAGTAAATTGTTTAATTCTTTGTTCTTCACCTCTACGACACATCATAATCACTCCATCACTCTCCACAACCATATAGTCGTCTAAACCTTGCATGACAAGTAATCTATC
>JAGBSA010000187.1 GCA_017632095.1 Bacteroidales bacterium
AGACATTCAAGTCTTTGATATGATGGGTAAAAAGGTCTTAGAGAAAGAAGTGAACTACTTTGAGACAGAGATAATAGTCGATAATTTCACAAGCGGAACTTACATTGTGAAAATCAATACCGCAAAAGGAACAACTGAAAAGAAATTAGTCGTTCAATAGATTTTGACAACAAAATAACAAAACGCAAGGTGCAAAATAAGAAAATACACCTTGCGTTTTTTGTTTCTTGGTTTGGGTAAAATAAGTCTTCGTTTTAATTTCCCAAAACTTGATTTTAATTTTCTAAAACGCCGTTTCGCTAATACTGAAACTTCGTTTTGTTTATCTCTTTTCAAGTTTCCAAAATGACGAATCGAAGGAGTAAAAGAGTGTATTTTGCATCTAAATTTGTTAAATCGAGCAAAATGTACTATCTTCGCAGATTATTTTAGTATTTTATTAATCAACAAAAATTTATAATCAAAATGAGAAAATTTTTATTCACAGTTTTGGCATTCTCTTGTGTTGCCCTTGTATCATGTGGCAAAAATACAGAAAGCCAACAAGAAAAATCAGAAATGCAAACAAAAGTTGAAGAATTTGCAAGTGTTGAATTGACAACAAATCTTGAAAAACTAACTCCTAATGAAAAGGAATTGGTTGGTATCTTTCTTGACATTGCTGAAATAATGGACGAATTGTTCTGGATGCAATCTTATGGAAATAAAGCCGATATGGATACTATAAGCGATGAATTCACAAAACAATTCGCTATGATAAACTATGGCCCATGGGAAAGATTGAACGATATGAAGCCTTTCGTGAATGGTTTCAACGAAAAGCCACTTGGAGCAGGTTTTTATCCGAAAGATATGACAGAAGAAGAGTTCAATGCTTTGGACAACGAAGATAAAAACAGCCTTTACACCGTTTTGAAAAGAGATAACGAAGGAAAGCTTGTTGTAAAGTGGTACAGAGAAGAATATGCTGAGCAAATAGGAAAAGTTTGTCAACTATTGGACAAAGCAATTGCTCTTGCAGAAGATGCAGGTTTGAAAACATACTTGCAAGAAAGAAAGAAAGCATTTGAAACTGACGATTACTTCGCTTCAGACATGGCTTGGATGGACATGAAAGAGAGTCGCTTGGATTTTGTTGTAGGACCAATCGAAAATTACGAAGACAGATTGTTCGGAACTAAGGCTGCATACGAAGCATTCGTATTAGTAAAAGACGAAGAAGAGAGTGCAAAATTGGCAAAGTTCACTGCAATGTTGCCAGAGTTGCAAAAAGGATTGCCATGTGATCCAAAATTCAAACAAGAAGTACCGGGAACAGAATCAGACTTGAATGTATATGATGCAATTTACTATGCTGGAGATTGTAACTCAGGTAGCAAGACAATAGCTATTAACTTGCCTAACGACGAACGAGTACAACTTGCAAAGGGAGCAAGACGCCTTCAATTGAAAAACTCAATGAGAGCTAAATTTGACAAAATTCTTTATCCAATTGCTGAAAACATAATGAACAAAGAGCAATTGGCGAATGTAAAATTTGATGCGTTCTTCTACAATGTAACTTTCCACGAAGTAGCTCACGGATTGGGTATCAAGAACACTATTAACGGTAAAGGCGGTGTAAGACAAGCTTTGTCAAACTACTATTCTTCATGGGAAGAAGCAAAGGC
>JAGBSA010000188.1 GCA_017632095.1 Bacteroidales bacterium
AGAATCAACTTCCGGCAAGCCTGTTTGCTCATTTATTTTCAAAGCATCAAATTTACAAACCTCAACACAATTTCCATATCCTAAACAACCATCAGCGCAACCGCCTTCTCCCGAAAAATTCATGTGAGCATATAAACAGTTTTTCAAGCCATCATATTCTACCTTTCTGATAGAATTGCACTTACCACCGTTACACCTTACTACAGCGACCATTGGATCTGATTCTCCGGCCTCTAAACCCATCACTGCGGCAATCTGTTGCATTGTTTTATCACCTCCTACCGGACAAAACTTGCCTTCCATACTCTCAGACTTAACTATAGCTTCTGCCAAGGCTCTACAACCGGCATAACCACAACCTCCACAATTCGCACCCGGCAATTTATCTGTCACAGTGTCAATTCTGGGATCTTCATACACTCTAAACTTCTGTGCAACAAAAAAAAGAATAACCGCCGCCACAGCTCCTATGACAGCCAATGCAACAATAGCATAAACAACAGTAGTTATCATATCTCTATTTCTTTATATGCGTTTTTTCAACCGACAAAGATACATTTTTTCGTGTAATTTACAAATCTTTTCAGGCATTTTTACAAAGTTAAATTCTTATTACAAATCCTCAAAATAAAATATTATACCGCCCTATCATTGAATCATAGCCATTTATGTTTATTTAACCACTCTAAAATTTTATTGAAAAAAAAGTTTTCCAATAATCCGAAATATAATATTTGATTTCCCCAATATTAAAACTTGAATCCATTTTCACCAAACTTGAATTCAATTTTACGAAATCAAATTTCAGTAAAATGAAATAAAGTTTCAGAACAGTAAATTCAAGTTTTAGTAAAACAAAAAAAGATGGCAGGGTGCTACTTCTTCCCTACCATCTTTTATCTATTTGTTATAAATACTACCTTTGTTTAATACAAAAGAATGAAACTACATTATGATTAATTTTTTGCTGATTCCTACATTTTCGTTTGTCAATCTAAGAATACAAACTCCTTTGTAATCTCCTTGCAAATTCATTTCAACTTCGTCATTTCCTCTAAGAGAACGCTCAATAGTTGTAAGGATTTTCCCTTCCGGTGTCAAAAGTTCAAAATTTGTCTTTCCGATTATATTCTTCGTTTTAACAACGATTGTGTTTCCTCTTTGCATTGCGATAAAATCTGATTCTGTTTTTTGCAAAGGAGTATCCAATTCTGAATTTGTTTGAGTGAATGTCCAAGAATCGTAATTTTGATAAACTACATGGTTGGCTATATTGATCAAATATGAAGCCACTTGTTCTGAAACAGAAGATGGTCTCCATGGATTTTCGATAGGTTCTTTGTAAATCATTTCATAAAAACAACAAGCAGCCAAATAAGTTCCGTTCATACTTGGATGCGAATTGTCTGATGAATGTAATACTATTGTTGAATCTCGTGATATAGACTCCAACCAAGCTGCTCCAACTGGTGAAACATCTGAATGAAAATCTCTTGCCATACGCAAATAGTTTGACTTCAAACGTTCTCCCATTCCCTCAAAGGTACAGAATGGTTCATAGTAAGGACAATTCATTGGATCTCCGTAACGGTAACCCCATGTCATATAAAACAACACTCTTGCCTCAGGATTGTTAACCTTTGCCAAAGAATCCAAAGTTTTTGCGTAAGGATACACTTGCATATTAAACTGTCCGTCAGGGAAAGCGACTTCTTGACTTTGTCCTTGTAGAACTATAATATCCCAATTGCCTTGTTGAAGTTTTGAAATAACGGTTGAGTTTGTTGAATGGTTAGAAAACCAAGCACCTCCCGGTGTATAAGAGTCGTGTTCTATACTTTTTCCTTGTGATTCTGCCAAATCAGACAACACATTTGGTAAATCATTTGTGTGCGTATAACTATTACCTATAAACAATACACGTTTTGTTTCTTGCGAATAAGACTCCAAATTGGTGCCTAAGAGCAATAAAACAAAGAATACAAAAACAAAATTTTTCTTTCTTCGATTAACCATATCTCTTACCTTATTTTAGTTATATAGGGCAAAGATACAATTTTTCGTTTTTATATTGCAAGACAATGTAAAAAAAACTTAACTTTGCCGCATAAAAAAAATAATGGTATATGAGAAAGGTTATATTGGCTTGTATGTTGTGTTTGATAATGTCAAACCTAAATGCTCAAAAACTTTACGATGAAAAAGCCAACTGGAAAGAGCAAGTAGAGAACTCTCTAAAAAAGGCGGAAAAAGAAAACAAGCATTTATTGATTCAATTCGGAGGAAACTGGTGTAAATGGTGCATTATGTTTGACAGATTCGTACAATCAGATAATGAACTTAAACAGTTGGTTGATAGTAATTTTGTTATACTTCACTTAGATTATAAGAAGCAAGAGGATTTACTTGCTTTTACCGATTATGCAGATAGATTTGGATTTCCTGTTCTTTTGATTTACGACAGCAATGGCAAACGTCTTCACACTCAAAGTACAGATTTGTTGGAGCAAGGAGAAGGCTACGACAAGAAAAAAGTGTACGGAGTTTTGAGAAATTGGACTCCTGCTGCTACAAGTGGCAAATTCAGACGTTCAAAGTAAAATATAAATCTTAGG
>JAGBSA010000189.1 GCA_017632095.1 Bacteroidales bacterium
CACAAAACCACTGCTCTGCTCCTATTGATGAAGATTTCAAACGTCGTTTCCTTGAATTTGAAGCAGCAGAATAGCTTTCTTGAAACGAAGAAATAGATTTTTGAAACGAAGAAAGAAAATCCTAAAACCAAGAAACAATTTTCTAAAACGAAGTATTTTTGTTTCTAAAACAATAGAATATTTCCCATTACTTTCGTCCGAAATCGGCAGGTATTTCTCCCCATGCCTCAGTGTCCCATTTTAGAATTTGGGTTGTGTAGGTATTTTCTTGCAACCAACGTTCTGCTCTTGCGATATAGTCAAACAAGTCTTTATTGCTTTCATCGGGTTGCATCTTTGTTTTACATTTCTTCTGCTCTACCCATTTTATAGCATTTATACTGTCGGTATACAATGGTTGAGGGTGTCCGTTGCGTTTCAAATAGGACAATCCGTGAACTATTCCTAAAAATTCTCCTATGTTATTCGTCCCCTTAGGGTGTTTATAGTGGAAAAGCGTTTGTCCTGTCTTTACATACACACCTCTATACTCCATAACGCCTGGGTTTCCGCTACATGCAGCATCGGTTGCTATCGAATCGATTATCGGCATATAGGAAGTAAGTGTACTTTGCTTAACGCTAATATCTTTACTCTTCTTTCCTATGTAATCAAAACAATTTCCATTATACGCTTTCTCCGCCTCTAACCTACTTTCAAAAGACTTATACCTTGCACCCTCGTATTCAAAAATTGAAAGTTTACATTCATTCCAATTATCAAACACACCAGTCTTTCTACCCTTCCAAACAACGTAATATTTCTTAGTTTTTGCCATTTCTTTATCTTATAAGCGTTATATCTCCTCCTGTTATATATGTTTTACCTCCCTGACAATATACTTCTAATTTATAAAAATACACAGCAGCATCACAATTCACTCCATTAAAAGTTCCATCCCACCCCTCTTCTATGTCATTTGTAGCAAACACCTTTTCACCCCATCTGTCAAATATCTCAAACGAAAATCTATCTATCCACTCTCCCGAAACATATACCTTATCATTCTTTCCGTCATTGTTCGGAGTAAATATATTAGGCACGTATATATTAGGTTCACCGCAGTTTACAACATCTACTTCCACCATTACACTATCTTTTAAGTTGCAACCACGGTTGTCTGTGACATAAACATAGAACACAGTCGTCTCATACATTGTTGCAATTGTGCTTGCAGAGAATGGAGAGTTCAAATGCTCTGATGGTGTCCAAGTGTAAGACATACCTGCTATTGGTGTTGCTGAAAGAAGTATTTGATGTCCATCGAAAACTCTTGTTTCGCTCGCCTCTACATTAAAGTTTGCAAAAGCATCTATATACTCTACCTCAACCTCTGCCTGAACTGAACAATTGTTTGCATCACTAACCACCAAAGAATACTCTCCACAGCACACATCTGTCAAATGCTGACTTGTTGAACCCTCACTCCAAGTGTAGAGATATGGCATTGTACCACCGCTAATCTGTGTCATAATTTTTGCACTACAACCCTCTGGACAATTATTCTTTGTTGCGTTCAATGTAAGTATCAATGTATCTAAATCTATTATGCTTACAGTGTCTGTTATCATACATCCCACAGAGTCAATCAAACTATAAATATACTCACCGCTACACAAAAGTGATATATCCTCTGTATTCATTCCATTACTCCAAGTAATCTGATAAGGAGCAACTCCTCCTGAAATTGTTAAATCTATACTTGCCACACAACTACTTTGACATGGATTATCAATTTTTGTATATGTAGAAAGCAAGTCGTCGGGTGAAGTGATTGTAAAAGTAGAAGAATATGTACAACCATTGAAATCGGTTAGCGTTACACTATAATCTCCAACTGTAAGTCCACCTAAAGAATCTAAATCTGCACCATTTTGTCCTGTACTCCAACTATAAAACAATGGTTCGGTGAAATTTCCACTCGTTATCAAAGCATAACCATTGTTTTCGTTATTACAACGTGTTGAATGTGCATCTATTTGCACCCAACCACCATTGTAATTCATGTAAATACTATCCTCGCCGAAACAATTCTCCTCTTTGATATTTATATACAACCAAGCAGATAGAGTAGTGTCTATTTGAATCATTCCATTCGAAACTTCCAAACTATCAACAAAGTTTCTATTCCACGAAGCCGACACCTCATACGATTCAGGAAGCGTTGGCAGCTGATATTGGTAAGGATAATTACAATAATTCACCGTATCAGGCAAATCAAGTGTAAGATTTCGTATGATAACATTTTGAATCAAGGTATCAGAACACTGTGGTGTTGAAATAACAAGTCGATATGTTGTTGTAGAATCTACACTTGCATAAGGGTTTGGTACATTTGCATTGCTCAATCCGCTTGCTGGAGTCCATTGAAACTGCACTTGACTTTGCGGATAGCTATTCACACCAATTTGAACCAACTCTCCATTACATACATATTTTGATTCCAAGGTATCAACTTGTGAATCTAATAAAATAATTCTTTGAGTCAATGTATCAGAACTTCTACACGCTCCATTCATATAAGAAATCAACGTAATATCATATGTTCCGCTTTGAGCATAATAATGAACCGGATTTTCCTCTGTGGACATCGTTCCATCGCCAAAAAGCCACAAATAATTATCTCCTCTACTCAAATTCTCTAACCTAACACTATCAGGATAGCAAACATAGTCTGGTAATCTGAAATTAGCCACTGCAAAGTCGGAATGTATATTAAATTTGAACGCAGCAGCATTACAATTTGATGAAGGATTGATTGAGCTCCACGCATTGTCGGGTGCAATTGGGAAACCTTGAGTTCCACTACAGCTTGCACAGACTACTTGGTATAAGTTACCGTATTTATCAAACCTACTCGTACCTCCATCAACGTGATCAATGCCATGGTTTGATGTTGCACTAACTTCGCCAAACATTGTAGCGTATTCCAAACTTGA
>JAGBSA010000190.1 GCA_017632095.1 Bacteroidales bacterium
ATAGGAAGCAAATACAAATTCTTCATTCCTGCTGACCTTGCTTACGGAGACCAAGCCGTTGGAACAATTCCAGCAGGTAGCACTTTGATTTTTGAAGTAGAATTGTTAGACATTAAATAAGAGAATTGGAGTACTTTGTTTTCAAGATAGAGGATTGTGAAAAGGCGTTTGGCATTGACAAATCTTTGTCTCGTCCAAAGCAAATCTCTCTACTTGCAAAACAACAATTACTTTCAATAATCAAAGAAAAAGGTTTGTCCTTCGATACCACGATTGCAGTGGGAGAGAAGGGCAAACCTTTCTTTTTATACAACGATACATTACACTTTTCTATCTCTCACACAAAATCACACATAGCAATAGCCATTCACGACAAAGAGATAGGAATAGATATAGAGAGTTTGAGAAAATGTAATTTAAGCTTGGTTGAACGCTTTTTTAATCCCTTAGAGAGTGATTATATATCTTCGCAACCAAAAGAGCAGCAGAGTGAGGTTTTTACTCGAATATGGACACTTAAAGAAGCCTTCGTTAAACAACAAGGCACAGGGATAGCGGGAAACTTCGATAAATCTGCCTTCAGCTTGCAAGGCGAAAAGATACAAAGCACGATAGAAAATCCAAACCTTAAATTCGAAAGCAAATACATAGAGCAAGAAAACTTATATCTTGCAATCTGTTATTTGGAAAACTAAGGGAACGAAATCCGATTTTTGTTTAAGACAAGAGAATACAAAAAAAGCGAGAAAATCAATATTGACTTTCCCGCCTTGTAGTTCTTGAAACGAATTATTATCGTTTGATTATATCTATAACCTCTTCTGCTTGTTTGAAATTATATTCTCTTGTTAGGTGTTGTATTTGGAACCAATCCACCACAGTCCACACGCCAAAGCCTCCACAAGTTATGAGTTTTAGTAAGCCGGCAGAGGTTTGTCCAATCACAAGACGGTCTAATCCTAAACCACCTGTAAGAAGTGAAACACCAAGGTTTACATTAGGGTTGACAAAGTCTGTGCGTAAGAAAAAATGAAGTTCTTCCAATGATAGAGAATATAAATCCGATTTAAGAACAGCTAAATCAAATTCGTCAAAATAGTTTTTGTGTTCAATCAAAAAGTGAGTTATCAAAGCCTTTTTTGCTTTTTCGATTTCAGGCTCGCATTCTCTGATTTCCTTTTTGTGATGGCAAGGTGGCGGAGCAGGCATTTCAACTTTAACTCCACATTCTTTAACCTCGATTATTTCACCTTGTGCAAACACATTGCCACTAAACATAAACAAAGCCAATAAGGTCATTGAAATAAACTTTTTCATAGGTTTTACGTTTTTGATTATTACACTATTGTGCTTGCAAAGATAGAATAATTTTATTAGAAAACAAAAAAATGAATCTTCGTTTTGTTTTGCTAAAACCAAGTTTGTTATACTGCTTGTTTTATTCTTACAAGTTTAGTTAAAAGTTCTTCAACCTTTGAAAGCGGTAACATATTTGCTCCATCGCTTTTTGCTTCTTTCGGATTAGGGTGAGTTTCCATGAAAATACCATTTGCACCTACTGCAATTGCGGCTTTGGCTATTGTTTCAATCATCTGTGGTACTCCTCCGCTGACACCCTCGGTTTGATTAGGCTGTTGAAGCGAGTGAGTAACGTCCATAACAACCGGAACGCCGAATGATTGCATTGTAGGGATACCTCTGAAATCTACTATCAAATCCTGATAGCCGAACATGGTGCCTCGGTCGGTCAAAATCACTTGCTCGTTGCCCGATTCCATCACTTTTTCCATTGCAAAACGCATAGATTCGGCTGAAAGGAATTGTCCCTTCTTGATATTGACTATTTTGTTTGTCTTGGCAGCGGCAATCAATAAATCGGTTTGACGGCATAGAAATGCAGGAATTTGAATCATATCCACGTATTCTGCTGCACGTTCAGCCTCTTGAGCAGAGTGAATGTCGGTAACTACGGGAATGTCATATTTTTTCTTGATTTCAGATAATATTTTCAAACCTTTCTCATCTCCAATTCCTGTGAAAGAAGATAGTTTCGAACGATTTGCTTTGCGGTATGAGGCCTTGAAAATCAGTTTCAAACCAAGTGAGTCGGTAATTTTGATAAGCTCTTCGGCTATTTCAAAAGGCATGGTTTCGTTTTCTATTACGCATGGTCCGGCAATAAGAAAGAAACTGTCATTGTTTTGTTTCAGTGTGTTGTATAGGTTCATTTTCTTGCTTAAATACGATTTTATACTGCAAAGATAGCACTTATGTCGCATAAA
>JAGBSA010000191.1 GCA_017632095.1 Bacteroidales bacterium
CTCAAACGTGGTTATTTATCCTGACAAGAAATATTACAACGTTAACAAGCTTACCGAGGATAAGGGTCTAAATAATAATCCTAATTACACAGGATTTGAGGAAAACAAAATCGTAGAGCCTATGGAAGTAAGGTATAAATCGAGTGGCGAAGTTTGGGTAGATTTATGTAATGCGAATGGTAATGCATACGCCATTGATACAAAATCGTCTGACGAGCCTAAAGACAATGTGAAAAATGGACATATATGGCTTGACACATCGGTAACACCACCATCCTTAAAACGATACTCCGAACCGACAAAAATGTGGGTGTCGATAACATCCACATATATAAGAATATCTTCTGCAGGCTTAGGCAAGGTTTTTGAAGTGAATGACAGCGTAAAAATCTCCGGTATTGAGGATGAAACAGTACAAAACCTAAATAATAGTACGGTTATAGTTCATGCTAAAGGTGACAATTATATAGTTTTTGCAGGTTTTCGTGACAGCGCAGAACGATTCATACAAACAACACCTATAAAGGCAGAACGGCTTGTTCCTCATATGGATTTTGTGTGCGAAAGTGGTAACAGAATATGGGGTTGTCGATATGGTGAAAACATAAACGGAGATACTGTAAATGAAATCTATGCATCGAAGCTTGGAGATTTCAAGAATTGGGAGTATTTTCAAGGTACAGCAACGGATAGCTATATGGCTTCTGTTGGTGCAGATGGTGAATTCACAGGTGCTATATCTTACTTAGGCAGACCGATGTTCTTTAAGCAGAATTGCTTGTATACAGTTTACGGAAACTATCCTGCAACATATCAAATACAGTTAACCGAATGTCGTGGAGTTCAGATAGGTTGTCACAATAGTCTTGTGGTTATTGATGGCACGTTGTATTACAAGGCGTTAGGTGGTGTATGCGCCTATAACGGCTCATTACCTGTTGAGGTAGGCTCTGCATTAGGTGAGCAAGGCAAGAAGTATTATGAGGCTTGTGCAGGTGAATACAGGCATAAATACTACATTGGTTTGACCGAAAAAGACGATAACGATAAAGAGGTATCGTACCTCTTCGTATATGACACAGAAAAAAATATGTGGCATAAGGAAGACCAATATAACGGTGGAGAGTTCTGCTATTGTACATCAGGTGACGTGGATGGCTTGTATTACATAGCAAATGGTCGAGTAGAAACAGTAATCGGTCAGCCTTGGCACGATAAACTTGAAGAAAACATAGATTGGTTTGCAGAAACAGGCATTTTAGGTACTTCTTCTCCCGATAAGAAGTATATTTCAAAGATTTCAATAAGATTTTCGGTAGACCTTGGCACGAGAATACGAGTTTTTGCAGAATATGACTCTTCAGGAGCTTGGGAGCAATTAGCAGTATTCACAGGCACAAGGTTAGGTGCGTTCACATTGCCATTCAAACCGAGAAGATGTGACCATTTAAGGCTCAGAATTGAGGGTAATGGTGCAGCTAAGATATATTCCATTAGTAAAACAATGGAAGATGGGGGTGAGATTTAATGATAATCAAACCACCTGTAATTACAGCACCCACCACAGAGGGTAAGTTAAAGCAGATTGAGGATTATTTGTTTATGCTCTCACGAGATTTACAAATAGCCTTTGAGGAAATCAATGAAAAAAACATAAAAGAAGGCTCTTCGAGTGAAGTAAGGAGTGATTAAATTGGCAGTAAATAATAAGAAGTATTCTTTATCCGGTAATCAAAACAAGGCTTCTTGGAGTTCATCGAACAGGAACATTTCGGTTAGTGATGATTACGAAAAAAGGCGCAAGGAAATTGATGCGAAAAACAAGGAATTAGAAAAAATCAAACAGCAGAATCAGGCTGCACAACGTCAAGCAAGTGGCTTGGTTAAAAATATTTCTTCAAACAGTAACAGAGGTTACGTTCCTTCACAGAGCGTTACCAATGCACAGAACAAGAAAACACAGGCTGAAAATGCCGTTTCCAATTATGGTGATTTCACTTATAAAAATCAGGATGCTCTTCAGGCCGCAATGGATGCTATAACCAATCGTGAAGCATTCAGTTATGACCTTAATGCAGATGCTCTCTATCAGCAGTACAAGGACAACTATATGGCACAGGGCAAACAGGCTATGACAGATGCTATGGGACAGGCTGCAGCTCTCACAGGTGGCTATGGTAGTTCTTACGCAAGTTCTGTGGGCAATCAGGCATATCAAGGTTATTTACAGAAGCTTAATGACGTTGTTCCCGAACTTTATGGTCTTGCTCTCGACACTTACCAAATAGAAGGACAGAGACTCAAGGACAACTACGGTGTTCTTTCTACCGATAGGGACACCGAATATGGTATGTATGTGGACAAATATAACCGACTCGCAGGTGACAGAGACTATTATTCTAACGATTATTACAATGTCTATAATCAGGATTACGGTCAGTACAGAGATAACGTTGCAGATGAGCAATGGAATAAGGAGTTTGACGAAGGTGTTCGTCAGTATAACGAGGGTATGGCATATCAGAGAGAACGAGATAACGTGGCTGATAGCCAATGGCAGAAGGAATTTGACGAAGATACTCGCAGGTATAACCAAAACTACAACTACCAAGTAGGCAGAGATAAGGTTGCCGATTCTCAATGGGAAAGACAGTTTACCTATGGTCAGGAAAGAGATAAGGTTGCTGATGAACAATGGAATAAAACATATAACGAAGGCATTCGTCAGTACGAGTTAGACCGAGCATATCAAAAGGATAGAGATGCTGTTGCTGATAGTCAATGGCAACAGCAGTTCACCTATGGACAGAGCAGAGATAAAGTTGCCGATGACCAATGGGAAAGACAGTTTGCTTACGGTCAAGAAAGAGACAAGGTTGCTGATTCCCAATGGGAGAGACAGTTTGCAAAGAGTAGTTCAGGAGGCTCAGGCGGCTCAAGAAGTTCAGGCGACTACCAAGGAGCAGGCGATGATGGACATGTTGCAAACTCTACACAGGTTTCTAAATTCAAAAATGGTGTGGTTTCTGAGAAGAATTTCATGGCAAGCGCACAACCTATAACTCGTGGTAATCGTGGAAATACAGGTAATGGTGGATTCAAATATAACGGCACTACCTATCGTGACTATAATGACTATATCTATAAAGAACTTGAAAGGTCATATAATTATGGTCTTATAGATGAAGGGACACTTAGCTATCTGTTGGATGAATATAACTTTTAGGAGTGGTTAAATGAAATCTTTTGATGAAATTGTCAAAAACAGAAAAGACAACAAAGGTCAAGCACAAAATTCTGCGGCTAATTCTTTGAAAGATAGCTCCCGGTCATTCGATAGAATTATGGCTGAAAGAAATAAGGCAAAGATAGTTTCTGAGGTTAACTCTTTGGTTAAAAACAGAGAACGTATTGCTGAAGAATATCATTCACGATACTTTGATGACAAGGGTAATTTTATTCAAAAATATCGTTCTGATTCAGGTGATTGGTTAAATAAAGTAAGCAGAAGTAAAAGCACTTTATCACGTCAAGAAAATGATGTTAAATATATGCTTTCTAAATATGGCAAGTATTACGATGATGAGTTTTTGGATAACATCAATGCTGCGGTAGATAGTGATACAAACACAATTAAAGATATTGTGGATTTTTCTGCAACAGACAACGATTATTGGTCTCAATGGAAAGATGAGGATGCATATAAAAGGGACTATGACCATCAGACATATTCTCAAAAGTATGCAAAGTCTTCCTATGCCGATTTGCAGAAGGCTAAAACAGATATTGAGGAAAGGTTAAGGACAGACAGACGAGCAAGTAGTGATGAACTTAACCGAGAATTGTATTGGCTTCAGAATCACGATACCGATAGACAGTACGTTGACTCTATGTCAATTGAGGATTTAGAGACAATCAAGGGTAAGGACAAAGAAAAGCAAAAAGCTCTTGTGGCTGAAAAAGCTGAGTTAACAAGGCAGAAAGCTAAAATCGAGAGTCAGGCAAACGGAAGAAATGTGTCTCGAAATACAAGCTATAACAACATTTTAACTCGTATTAATGAGATTGATAAAGAACTTGGGAAAACTGAGAGTTCCGTTCTTTATTACGATGATGTCGGTGCAGTTACTGCTGATGATGTCATTAAAGAGAAAAAGTATGCAGATTTCTATAACGGCACGATAAAAGACGGAAGAGTTAAATCTGCATACGAAATGGCTCTCCAGGCGCAGGAAAACATAGATAATCTTTCGGCAGAAATAACAGAATTGCAGGAAATACAGAGAAAAGTACCCTCTGATGCTGTAAATACCGAAATAATGGGTAAAGTCAATGCCATCAACACAAACAAAGCGGTTATTGCTCAGTTTGATGCTCTTGGCTATGACTTTGCCGACATCGAGTATTCCAAACGAGAGAGAGAAAACAGGGCAAAGGTTGTTGAACAGAAAAAGGCAGATGCAAAATATGCTACGGAACATCCTGTAAAGGCAACACTTAAGTCAATTGCGACATCCCCTGTTAATGCCGTTGAGTTTATGGCAAACCTTGTTGATTCATCTGTCTATGGTTATTCAAACGTATACGATGACAGATATACTCAAAGGAATGAATCATACACAGGCACCGTTGGTCAAAACATCAATGATGCCGTAATGGAAAGAACCGATAGTGAGCTTCTTTCTTGGCTTGCAAGTGGAACATATTCAGGCTTAACCTCTTCTGCACAATCTGCATTGACAACAGGTGCTTGTATGCTTATGTTCGGTGCAGCAGGTGCGAATGTTGCTCTCGGTATTATGGGAACTGAGGCTGCAGCTTCAAGTTATCGCAATGCCGTTCTTAATGGTAGCACAAACGGAGAGGCAATACTTACGGCTACTGCATCCGGTGTTGCAGAGGCATTGTTTGAAAAGGTTTCTCTCGATAATCTTCTTGAAATCGGTAAAATGTACGATACCACTTCTATGTCTGCTCTTCTTAAGAGTATGATTAAGAACTCAGGCGCAACATTTGTACAGGGATTAACAGAGGCTTCAGAGGAATTCTTGACCGAAATTGCCAACAAATTTGCAGATGAAATAATCAATGGTGACCATAGTGCTTACAATACTGCTATAGCAAAGTATAAGAAGATGGGTTATTCCGACACAGATGCGAAGGAAATAGCCTCTAAGGATGCCATTAATGACGTTCTTTCCTCTTTGTATGGTGGCTTTATCGGTGGTATTGGCTCAGGTATGGGTGCAAGTGCAGTTCAGGGAACAAAAGCAGGTGCTGTTGCTACCCTTAATGACATTCGTACCAACCAATATTACAACCAAGCAGGGCAAAATATCATTGACAATAACAATGTCCCACAGCTCGTAGAACAGGCACAAGGTTTAGGTAATGATAAGTCATTAAAATC
>JAGBSA010000192.1 GCA_017632095.1 Bacteroidales bacterium
AACGTAAATTGTGCTTTAATAATAGGCAAAAGAAAAGAATCAACAGATAAAAAAACGTCTCTCAACGATGCGTTAAGAGACTTTAATGTTGCTATTTAAGACTTTCTAAATACCATTCATAGAGTTGTCGCACCCCTTGTGGCAACTCTATTTTATGTTACCAACCAAGAGAATGCAATTTTGAGCAATCAGTAAGTTTTCTCATTGTTCCATCAGGTTTATCGATGTTGTAAACAATCTCAGATGTGTATCCAACAGTTTCACACACCATTGCAAACAAGTCTTTTATGCTAATTTCTTTTTGAGTTCCTATATTGATATGACAATTCTTTATATTCTTGTCTGTTTGCGAGTAAGTATCTTTAAAATCCACGTTTTCCATCAAGAAAACACAAGCATCAGCCATATCTTCGCTCCAAAGAAATTCTCTTAACGGCTTTCCACTACCCCAAAGCTCTATTTCCACAGAATTTTCCTTTGCTTTAATTCCGTATTTGCTTAAAATTTTCTCTATTTCGCTTTGAGAAGCATCACCATTTACGCCCTCTATTGGACGAATATTAAGGTCTTTTCTAAGAGATTCCCAATCCTTATTTTGCAAACACTTACCTAAAAACGCCTTTCTTATTAAGGCGGGCATAACATGTGAAGTCTCTAAATTGAAATTATCATTTGGCCCATAAAGATTCGTAGGCATAACCGCAATAAAGTTGGTTCCATACTGCAAATTATAGCTTTCACACATTTTTAAGCCAGCAATTTTTGCCAAAGCGTATGGTTCGTTTGTGTATTCTAACTCATCGGTAAGCAAAGACGTCTCTTTTATTGGTTGCTCTGCATCTCGTGGATAGATACAAGTGCTTCCAAGAAACAAAAGCTTCTTTACACCATATTTATATGAGCAATGAATTACGTTATTTTGAATTTGCAAATTGTTATATATAAAATCAGCTCTATATTTAGAGTTTGCCATTATTCCTCCTACGAAAGCTGCTGCCAAAAATACATATTCAGGTCTTTGTTCTGCAAAAAACTTTTCCACCTCTGCTTGATTACAAAGATCCAACTCACTATGTGAACGCAAAACAAAGTTATGATAACCTCTTTCTTTAAGATTTTTCAATATTGCCGAGCCTACGAGTCCCCTATGCCCTGCCACAAAAATTTTTGAACCTAAATCCATTTCAAACTTAAACAACTGTCTTTAAATCGTGTTCAACCATTATTTTCACCAAGTCTTCAAAAGATGTTTTTCTTGGATTCCAACCTAAAAGTGTTTGAGCCTTTGTTGCATCGCCAAGTAATTGTTCTACTTCGGCAGGACGGAAATATTTTTCATCAACCTCCACCAACACTCTTCCCGTTGCCACATCTATACCTTTTTCATTTACGCCTTCTCCTTCCCATTTTAATTCTATGCCTGCGTATTTGAATGCAAGAGTACAAAACTCTCTTACACTATGTGCCTCACCTGTTGCAATAACAAAGTCTTCAGGCTTTTCATATTGAAGCATTAGCCACATACATTCAACATAATCCTTTGCATATCCCCAATCTCTTAAAGCAGAAAGGTTACCTAAATAAAGTTTATCTTGTAATCCTTTTGCAATTCGTGCAGCAGCAAGAGTAATCTTACGAGTTACAAAGGTTTCTCCCCTTCTTTCACTTTCATGATTAAACAATATGCCATTAACTGCAAACATTCCGTAACTTTCTCTATAATTCTTTGTTATCCAAAAGCCATATAATTTTGCAACTCCGTAAGGCGAACGAGGATAAAACGGTGTTGTTTCTTTTTGTGGTATTTCCTGCACAAGACCATAAAGCTCTGAGGTAGAAGCTTGGTATATCTTCGTTTTATTTTCTAATCCTAATATTCTGATTGCCTCTAATAAGCGAAGCGTTCCCACAGCGTCGGTTTCAGCTGTGTACTCCGGAACATCAAAGCTTACCTTTACATGGCTTTGAGCCGCAAGATTGTAAATTTCATCGGGCTGTACTTGTTGTAAAATGCGAATTAAAGACGACGA
>JAGBSA010000193.1 GCA_017632095.1 Bacteroidales bacterium
AACAACGAAGAAACATTTGGATTATCTCCGGCAACAAATTTTACGGTTTCCAAAACTGTTTCAAGAGAAATACCAATTGATGCACCAAGTAATGCTCCACGGAGTCCTCCGCCGGATGAGAAACCAATAATTCCTCCGGTTATGCCCCACAAAGCAGGCTTAATCAATCTAACAATTTCATCTCTGCTCAGGACCCCATCATGATCAAAGGTCAAAGCGTCTATTTCCAAACCAATGCCAACACCAAGAAGCGTACCAAGTATCGCCCCAGGAACACCGCCAAGAACGAACCCTGTAGCACCGCCCAAGAATCCGGTCAACCCAACTACCGCTTTTTCAGCAATCTGTTCCGGATTTAGGTTGTCCCATGTAAAGAAAACATCATCGACAGCAAGCTTAAAGCGAGTCTTTAGTTCGTCTATTTTATCTGCAATGTTTTCCAACCAAGAAGCAATCGGTACTTCTTCGAACATTTGGTCATATGCAGGTATTCCTGCACCACCACCGCCTCCACCGGATGATGGTTCTTCCAACCTGTTGATTTCATCAAAACCAAGCAGTTGGTTCTTCCACTCTTTAGCTGCTGCTGCACCGGCAGAAGTCGTTTGTGCCCACTCTTTTGAATAATCTATAGCCTTTAAATAGGTCCTCTTGCCCCCAAGAATCGCAAAGAACTGAGTTATTGCCTCAGCTGCCATTCTGACAAGTTCAATTATCCTGAGCAGGATCGGCTGAATTGTTTGAATCAATGTTGCCCAAGCTGCACCTAGCTGATTCGTCATGGTAAAGCTTTTGGTGGAAAGAAGATCAAGAGCTTGAGCCAGATCTCCTCCGACAGCCTTTGAAAAAAAGTATGCATTCTGGGCACCTTCCTGGAAAGCCTGCCCAATTGCTTTGATAATGCTACGTATAACTCGATAAAAGGCGATTCTTTGAAGCGATGAGACAAGCGAACCCAATCCTTTTGAAGCAGACTTAGAAGAACCTCTCACACTGTTCAAAGACTGTGATAATCCTCGCAGACTTGTACTTGCTGTATCACCCGTACGTCTGATGTTTATGGATAAGTTCTCAATCGTCGTTGCTGCCACGTCGTTATCACCTGCCTTCTGCGTCTTGACTATGCTTCTGGGTAAATCGTTTATCCAATGCCATTAACTGTGAACGGAAGTTTTCTACCATCTGCTTCTTTTCTTGTTCTTTTTCAACTTCGTTCATCGGAGTTATTCTTATTGGCTTATCCAAATATTCTTTCGGATGCGACCCTTTCTTAGCAAAAGCATTTGACAAAGCAATAGTCAAAGCCGCATAATTATATAAACCTTGTAGCCACAGTTCTTGGTTTCGTTTCTCTATTTCAAGTCTGTGGCATTCTTCGTAATACTTTAAACGTGTATAATCTCCATTCCAAAACTCGTCATATGAAACACCAATCATCATGTAATATGGACACAATTTGTCCAACATATCGCTGATTGGTGTATCACTTTCCGATTTTGAAATATCTTCTTTGGAAGGTAAGTCCGGAAAAAAATCTACCTCGTTACCTTCCAACTTGAGTTTCCCGAACGATTAGACCATTCTTCAACAGCTTCTCTGATCATCACTCCGAGAATCTCTTTTAAGGAATCAACTTCATTCCCGTCTTCATCGTATTCCGGATCTTCATCGTCTGCAGTCTTCTTGAGAGATTTATAGATCTCACGGATCAGACGTTTTTCCGTATTCGGATGATTAGCGTAGAATGCGCCCTCAAACAATATTTCAGGAGCAGAGAAAAACATTTCGTCAAGCTTAGAAAGCTTCACACCGTTTCTCTCCATTCTTTTCACAGATGCAGCCGTATACTCAAGTACATAGTGTTTTCCACCATAGTCGAACTCGATTTTCGTGTTGTTGCTGCTTTGCATAGATTCTCCTACCTTTTTATAATTTGAAAGTTAATTTAAGGGACGGCGATCAATGCCGCCCCTTTTTATTACGTTGTTGACTTTGAGGTCCATCCGCTGTACTGATTTTCAATAATCTGTACAGCACCCTGTACGGCTTGGGCAGACTCTACATCAGGGAAGCCCATTTCGCACGGTTCGCCTCTGAAGAACACAGACTGCGTATCCCCAGGAAGCGTGAATTCGAACCACATACCTTTACCGCCGGTCAATGCTGCATACTCTGCCACGATGGCATTCCAGTCACTTCTGGACGTTGGATTGATGTTGCAAGACAAAGACAAGTTCCCGTCGTTTGCTTGCAGCCCTTTGATATAGCGGTGGCGACGAACCTCAGCGAGGGGGGTTACGTCGTACTGGTCAAAGTCCGCAGTAAGTCCGCTAATACCCGTAACGTATTCAGCAATGTTCAGTGTTCCACCGGAAGCTTTTTCGGCATACCCTGACGTGGGCCTGGTACCAGCCGTTGCCTCCGCTTTGTATTTGATAGTAATTCCGGCCGAGGAAATTTCTCCTGCCAATTAAATCACCCCTCTTAAAAATTCATTCATGCCCATTAACGGTTTTATGCTCTACCGTCTTGGTACGTTTTTGCTCTTCCTTTTTCGGATCCTCTACAGGTGCCCATTCAGCAAAGCAATTAGGACAAACTGCTTCAGCCGTATCAGGAAGCTTTTTGTGGCAATATTTGCATACCATAAAACTAACCTCCGTTAATTATTGCTCGGCATCTCATCCGCTTTGCCTATTACTTTGCGGAATGAAGCTACGATTCTATAGTTTTCATTGTCATACGTGCCAATGTTATTCGTATTAATATGGATATAAAAAAGCGAAGAAAAAGCTTCTTTCACTACTTCAAAAATTCCATATACTTCAGACATCGGTGTATCAGTTTTATTGCTTTGAATCTGTACCTCAAATGTGCTTGTCCACACACCCTGAGACCCACTAAACGTGACGTTTTCCTGATTGCTGAAGTTGCCAATTTCACGAATGAATACAGCAGGAAAATTTGGAACAACCGGCTCATACATTCCGGAAACATAGGCATTCGGAAAAGCCTCAATTACTTTGTCATAAACGTAGTTGTAAACAGCGTTTCGTGTATATCCGCTCATCCAAACACCTTCTTTACCGTGCTATCAATGTCATTCACAATGGCTTCATATGCTTTTTGCATACCGTTTCTCGGTTCGACAGCAGTTATTTTCTTTCCGCCGAAGTGCCAATAATTGTAATGAGTCGCTTGGTATTCACCTTTTGTCTCATCAGAATAAGAACCTCTGTAAACAAGGAATGGAACCTCAAATGCGTACCGGTTTGCAGAATTCGTTGACGAACCTGCACCAAATTCCAAAAATGCAACAGCTTTTCCGTCCGCACTAATTGTTACACCGTTATCTTCTTCAACAAGTGTAACTGACACCGCATTCCCGTAAGCACCCTGTGCAGCATCTCTTCCGATCTTTCCAATTTCCTGAACAAACTTTTCGACCTTATTGTCAACATCCTTCAGAATCTTGTTGATCATCTTTTCCGCTCTTATGATGCTTGCCGGATCCAATGGGTCGATATCAACAACATGATCAGCCATTTCTCATCTCAACTTTGCTTACAGCGAAGACAATATTATTCAAACCACGTGCTACCTGTGTAACCGTGTAATCATACGGAACCAAGTTATCCTGCCCGTCGTACGGTTCTTTATCAATCCACAAAACGGAAGTCTCTGTAATAGGACATTCCATCTCGCACGTCACTATTGTCTTGGTATACTGCAAGTCTTTTCCGAATATGGCAGTATTCGCATATCCGTTCGCAGGGTAAATATTTGCATTCATCTTCACAGGCTCACTGTAAGAAACACGTCGCTCCCCTGTCTTATGGCCGTTGCTGTCAACTACGTTCTCATTTCCCTGGTACAGGGCATAGTAAAAAGTCTGCCGATTCCGCTTCAGGTCTCTCATTTTATTCCCTCATATTTGGGGACTACTTCCAACAGTAGTTCTTTGGAAACCCATGACGATTCATATGTCCGGCTGATTCCATTGGCACTGTGGATAATTTCACCCTCAGCACCAATCTTGTTGTACAGATCCATTGCAACTCTGAGCTGCAAATCAGAATACTTCGGCTCTACGTCGTAATCTTCAAAGCAATCGTTTGTAAAGGATTTATACGGAAAGCGGCGATTCATGATAGCAACCTTTGCCGTCATTAGAAGATCCATCAGAAGCTCTTCGTCTTCCTCGCCGGTTCTTTTCTTTAGCCGTGTTAAGTTGTTCATTATTCGCCGCCTCCAATTACGTCAGTTACTTGCTTTCTTTCTTCCTTTGGATTTCGTTGCCGGTTCTTCCTTCACTTCCGGAGGGAAGATCTCAGAAACGAAACCCTCCTCTTTTTCCGGACGTGATACGTCACTCAGTTTCGTAATGTTTTTGCTCGGTTTCTCATTCTCAAAATGCCGATGAAGCATCATATCCGGTCACCGCCTATCAAGCCCCTGCGAGTTTAATCATACCCGTCGGATTGAGCAGGTACGGAGCACAGAGGATAGAACCTGCAAGAACCGTAGACTGGTTCAGGATGTCACGGTCGGTTTCGACCATAGCACCTCTCTTGATGAACACAGCAAGAGTATTCGGTTTCACGATGTACAGATTGCCGGAGGTCTTCAGTCTGTTGGTAACAACAACCTGGCAACCATAAGCCATGCCAACTGCACCACGGATCTTGATTTCAGCTGCGATTTCAGACGCAGGAACCCAGTTGGAAGTTGCCGGCTGACCAATCAGCTGTGCATAGAAGTCAGGAGTTACAAGGAGGCTCTTCGGACCATCGTTGTCTTCACCAAACTTTGCAAGAGCAAGAGGAATATCTTCCGGAGCAAGAGCAGAAGAAGTGGAATAGTTCTGCTCAGAAGCACTATTGGCTGCAAGAGCTGCAAGAAGTGCATTGTCCATAGCATCGTCAATGGCGGTAGTGATCTGCATTGCAGCTTCGCCAATCGGATTGCCATAGCCACTGAGGACGGCTTCGTCGGTCAGCTGCACTGCGACACCGTATTTCACGATGGTCACGCTAGAGGTGCTCTGAGTCAGTTTGCGGATGCCAATGTCATAACCTTCGCTGACGGCAGATGCAGCACCAATGTAGCTGTAGTACGGAAGAGTAACGGTATTGCCGGCACGACCCTGGAGGGTGTAATCAATCTTTGCGAGAGGGGCAAAGACCATGTTGTCGGTAAGCTTAGTATCAATAAGATCTGCTACAACCTGCGGATTAAACAGGCTGGAAAGATAGGTACCAGTAGAAGTATTAACCTGTGCCATAATAATTCTCCTTTATCATTTTTTATTTTCTCCCCATCAAACGTTCATAGTCATCTGGGTGATTAGTGGCAAACTCGACACGTTTCAAATAGTCCATTGCATCAAGTTGCTCTTTTGTGATGGTTACACCATCGCCACTTCCAACCCCAGGGGCTGGGATCTTACCGAATTCAAGCCGAAGTGCTTTTTCTTTTGCTGTCCATGCTTTTTGAATAGCCATGAGGGCTGCATCAATGTCTTCCGCACCATAGAGGTACTCTGCGACGGAAGTGGCCGTTGCTTCATCACCCAGAAAAGCCATTGCTTTCTTTGATGTTTCGGCAACCGCAAAACGTTTCCGCAGTTCCGCAAGTTCCTTCGCCTGTGCTTCAGCAGTTTCTTTTGCTTCCTCGGCAGCTGCCTCTTCAGCAGACTGTCTTGCTCTCAAAGCTCGCTTTGACTCTGCGGCTTCTTTCGTCGCTTTATCGAGCGCAGCTTTCTGTTTTGCCATCTCAGCACGGAGCTTTGCAATTTCAGTACTTTCAGATGTTTCGGTGGTCTGAGTTTCCGTTGTTTCTGTTTCAGCATCAACGCTTGTTTCAGTACTTACATTCGTATCAAGTTCTGCCATAGTTCTTATTTCTCCTTTGCGGTTATAGTCTTCTCTGACTTTTACAATTTTGCGTTTTATCGTCTTCTCTGACGTCTTGTGATTTCCGTCTTCTCTGACGTGATATTTCAAACGGTTTCCCGTCTATATCCTTATTTCACTTCGTATTCGATGTGCTTCAAAAAGCTTCTCAGATCCTGCCGTTCCATAAGCATTCCGTTCTTGCAGGCATTTGCTCTCGCAACCTCCGCAACCTCTGCAATCTTTTCGTTCGTCAGGTCA
>JAGBSA010000194.1 GCA_017632095.1 Bacteroidales bacterium
TAACCTCATTAAACGAGCGATACAACGATTGGATAGACTCCTACAAAGGAAATAAGTTGGTTTTGAATATAGATGAACTTAATATAATAGATAGTAAGGAAGATTTCGGAAAAGTAGTCTCTATGATAGAGGCAGAGGTAAACGGTTTGTTCAAATGAAAAGAGTAGCAGTTATTCCTGCACGATATGCAAGTAGTAGATTTCCTGCAAAACCATTGGCAATGCTAAAAGGCAAACCTATGGTTATGTGGGTTTATGATGCAGTTTGTCAATCGGAATTGTTCGATATAGTGATTATTGCAACCGATGACGAAAGGATAAAGAACTGTGCAGAAAGCTATGGAGCAAACGTAAGAATGACTTCAACCGAATTTACTTGCGGAACACAAAGATGTGAGTTTGTCTTGTCGGAATTAGAACGAGAGGGAGTTGAGGTTGAATTGGTGGTAAATGTTCAAGGAGATGAGCCTTTGATAAGCAAAACTCAGTTGTCAGACTTGTTGAATTTGTTTGACGCTAAGAATTGTGAAATAGCCACATTGGCAAAAGAAATAAACGATATAGAGGAACTAACATCTGCTAATTGCGTTAAGGTTGTTAAATCGAACAATAAAGCAATTTATTTCTCACGAAGCGTGATTCCTCATTTGAGAGGATATCGAATAAATGAATATTTGGAACATCATACTTATTATAAGCATATCGGACTTTATGGATATAAGGCTGATGTTTTGCATGAGATAGTAAAAATGGAACCATCAAGTTTGGAAATAGCAGAAAGCCTTGAACAATTGAGATGGTTAGAAAATGGGTACACAATATCAATAGGAGAAACCGATTTTGAAAGCATTGGAGTTGATACCCCAGAGGATTTAGATAGAGTAAACAAAATATTAGATAAAAACATATAGCGATGAATGTAGCAGCGGATTTATTTGAATACTTACATAATTTCGATAAAGCGGAATTGCCGGGACTTGGAACATTTTATGTACAAAAACAATCGGCAACAATATCTTCTTTAACAGGAACAATAGAACCCCCTTGTAGGAAATTGACTTTCAAAAACGAGGAGTTGGGTGATTTGTCTTTTGTGAAAAATATGGCAGAAAAAGAATTCATATCAGAGCAAACAGCTCTTGTATGGGTTAAGCAATATACCGAATCGTTGAGAGAAAAATTGGATGCAGGTCAAAAGTGTAAGGTCGGAGAATTAGGAGAATTCTCAAAAGACTTTGCAGGAAACTATGTGTTCAATGCAAGTGATGTCAATTTGCTTGACGATGCTTATGCTTTCAAAACCTTAAAAGGAGTAAAGACCTTTGATGTGGAAAGAGTTGTTGAGCCAATTCGCACAAAGGAACCTCAAATAGAAGTAGAACAAACAGAACAAGCCTCAATTGAAATAAACGAAGAAAAACTCCCTGAGCCGGAAGCTGTGATGCCAACTGAGCCAAAAGTGGAAAGAGAATTCGTTTCACCAGACTTGCCAAAGGAAACTGTAAGCCATACCGAAGCTGTGGTGGCTGCAGAATTGGAAACACCTGAAACTGAAAAAGAAATAGAAACAACATTGGCTGTTGAAGAAACACCGGAGGCGGAAGCAGAATTAAAACCTATAGAAAAAGAAGTCGAAATTGAAGAGATAAAACCACAAAGCGAAGATTTGAGAGCACAAGCTCAAGCAATAATCGACGAAAACAAAAGAAGAAAAGAAGAAGAGAAAGAGGCTGAGCGTTTAGCCAAGGAAGAAAAGAAACGCAAGAAGAAAGCAAAGAAACGTCGCAAAAGAATAATGGTTACGGTTTTGTGTATATTGCTCTTCTTGTTGCTTTGCTGTGGCGGATTTGTAGCAGCGTTCTACTTCAATTTGTTGCCGGATAAGCCATTCTTGAAACCGATAACAGAAAAGCTTGCTTACTATATCAAACCTCAAGCAAAACATGTTCAACTTGCAGCTCCAATAGTTGTGGAAGAAACTCCTGTTGAGGAATTGCAAGAAACAGAAACATTGGAAGAAACAATGACAATAGAGCAAGAGGTTATAGAGGTAGAGGAAAAAGTTGTAGAAGCACCAAAGCCTCAAGCAAAGAAACAAACTCAAACAACAGCAAAAGCCACTACAAAAACTAAAACCAAGAAAGAAACAAAAGAAGAAACACCAACAAAGCCTGCAACACCGGAAGTTGATAACGCAAGCCCGGTTGTTGTACAAAACTATTCTCGTTTGGGATTTGACGTTATTGGAGGCTCATTCTCAAGCAGAGCAAACGCAGAACGCTTGGCCCGTAAGGCAAAAAGCTTAGGCTATGACAGCTATGTATTGAGCAAAGTTAAGAGTGGAACACCTATATACTATGTAAGCTACGGCTCTCGTCGCACATTGAAGGAAGCAAACGACCTTATGGCGAGAATGGTTGAGAATTTAGGTGGCGAATACTATGTGATAAGCCGATAAGTCGAGAAAGCGTTTTATGTTAAAAATAGAGGAATATCCCTATTGTTTTCATACACTTTCGAATGGCATAAGATTAGTACATCGATATACACCTTCGATAGTTTCTCATTGCGGATTGACCATTGGAGTCGGTTCTCGAGATGAGAAACAGTCGGAAAACGGCACTGCTCACTTTGTTGAGCATTGTCTGTTTAAGGGGACAGAGAGACGTAAAGCCTTTCGAATATTGGATTGCATAGACGGAGTGGGAGGAGAATTGAATGCCTTTACCACAAAAGAAGAAACCTGCGTCTATGGCTTGTATTTGGAGCAATATCACGAAAGATTCCTCGATTTATTGGCAGATATAGTCTTTCATTCAACCTTTCCCTCACAGGCAATCGAAAAAGAAAAAGAAGTCATTCTTGATGAGATAAATTCCTATCTTGATACCCCTTCGGAGCAAATCTTTGATGACTTTGAACAAATGGTATTCGGCAATAGGGGATTGGGACGTATGATATTGGGAACGCCGAACAAGGTTAAGGCAATGAGTCAAGAAAAGTTGCAGGACTTTGTTCGCAGGAACTATACAACGGATAATATGGTCCTTTCGACAATAACCTCCATGCCGGCAGAGAAATGGTTTGCATTATGCGAAAAATACCTTGGCAAAGAACCGAAAACCGAATGCACAAACAAACGAACGTCTTCAGGAATCTATAAACCGACTCACAAACGTTTGGACAGGGATACATACCAATCGCACATAATAGTCGGAAGTAAAGCATTCTCATATCGCAATCCGAAGAAGGTGCCGTTTTCCTTGCTGAACAACATACTCGGCAGCGGAGCGATGAATTCCTATTTGAATATGCACATCAGAGAGAAGTATGGCTTTACCTATTCGATAGAATCCTCATATACGGCTTATTATGATGCGGGAGTGTTTTCTGTTTATGCTTCGACCGATAAAAAACACGCACAACGAACCCTCGAACTCATCAAATCCGAACTTGAAAAGATGACAATCAAGCCGATAAATGACAGAGTGCTTTCAAAATACAAGAAACAATTCATCGGACAGCTTATCGTGAATGCGGATCATAATCAAAGCGAGATGTTATCCATGGGCAAGGTTCTTTTGAATTACGGCAAGATAACGCCCTTGCAGGAGGTATGTCGTCAGGTTGGTCAGATAACATCCGGGCAGTTGTTAGAGGTTGCAAGAGAGGTATTTGCCGAAGACAGATTATCGGTTATGGAATACGAATGATGGCTTGAAAAAAAACGATGATATGGGAGCGGAAAACGAAAACACCGGTGCAAACCACTGAAAAGATCCGATCTTTTGCTTTGGAAGATCCGATCTTTTACCCCAAAAGATCCGATCTTTTTCACTCTCCCCACCGATGTTTTCAAAATCATCTGCGGTTTTATCGAAATTCTCTCTAATGATATAAGAATAATGAATATCGGATAATGAATTTCAAATGACGAACAAACGAAAAAAACACATATCTTTGCAAAAAAATACAGTAATAACAAAAAAACAATACAGACAAATGAAAAAGAGCTTATTTATCTTGGCGGCAGTGATGATGTTATTCACGACAGCATTCGCCAAACCTGCACCAAAACCTGACGAAGGTATGTGGTTGCCGATGTTTTTCAAGCAGTTGAACTACGCAAATATGCAAAAAATGGGCTTGCACCTTACTGCAGAAGAACTTTACAGCATTAACAACTCATCTTTGAAAGACGCCATAGTTCAAATGGGCGATTTCTGTACAGGAGAGATTGTTTCCGACAAAGGATTGATGTTTACAAATCACCACTGCGGCTATGATGCAATCGTTTCTCAATCAACTGTTGAACACGATTACTTAAATAATGGATTTGTTTCTCAATCTTTTGAAGAAGAACTTCCGATTCCGGGCTTGTATGTTTCATTCCTTGTGAGAATGGAAGATGTTACAAAAGAAGTTTTGGCAGAAAACATCAACACTCCTGAGAAAGCAACAGAAGAACAAATACAAAAAAACATCGGAGACTTGATTGTTAAGTATTCGGAAGAAGGAAAATACA
>JAGBSA010000195.1 GCA_017632095.1 Bacteroidales bacterium
ACTAGACGAATTTGCAAATACTTATACACCAAATTGTTTTCTCTTAATTCAAGTTTCCATTCAACAAAATCAAGTTTTAATTTCGTAAAACAAGGAATCAATTTTCTAAAATCAAGAATTAAATTACTGAAACCAAGTTTCATAAGCCATAAACAAAAAAAAATACGGATTCCTTTTTCAAGAAATCCGTATTCAATTTTATTATCCAATATTGATTATTCCTTTGGTAATAAAGCTATTCTCAACTCATCAAGTTGCGAAGGTGCAATTTCAGAAGGACTTTCAATCATTATATCCCTTGCTTTGTTGTTTTTAGGGAATGCGATAAAGTCTCTGATAGTTTCAACTCCTGCAAACATAGAACACATTCTGTCGAATCCGAAAGCAATTCCTCCATGTGGCGGTGCTCCATATTCGAAAGCATTTAGCAAGAATCCGAATTGTTCTTGTGCTTCTTCATCGCTGAAACCTAATGCTTTGAACATATCCTTTTGCATATTGCGGTCGTAAATTCTAATCGAACCTCCACCGATTTCTGTTCCGTTTACAACAAGGTCATATGCATTTGCACGAACCTCTCCCGGAGAAGTAAACAACTTCGAGTAGTCTTCAGCTTTTAGAGATGTGAATGGGTGATGCTTAGCATAAAAACGCTGAGTCTCTTCGTCCCATTCCAACAATGGGAAATCAACAACCCACAAAGGCTTATAGTTAAACGGATCACGCAAACCAAGACGCGAGCCCATTTCAAGACGCAACGCACACAAGGCTGTTTGAGTCTTTTCTCTCTTTCCTGCCATCACCAACATCAAATCTCCCGGCTTTGCACCAAACTCCTCAGCCACTTTCATCAATTGCTCTTGCGTAAAGAACTTATCTACAGATGATTTGAACGAACCGTCTTCATTGTATTTTATATAAACCAATCCTGTCGCTCCAACTTGAGGACGTTTCACGAAATCGGTCAATTCATCTAATTGTTTACGAGTATAGTTTGCACAACCCTCTGCACAAATTCCTACAACTAATTCCGCAGAATCAAAGACTGAGAATCCGCTTCCTTGAAGCAAATGATTCAACTCCACAAACGTCATTTCGAAACGAGTATCAGGCTTATCACAACCATAATACTTCATTGCATCGGCGTAAGTCATTCTTGGGAAATCGCCTAATTCCAAGCCCTTTACTTCTTTGAAAAGATATTTCATCAAGCCTTCAAACATTTGCAAAACATCTTCTTGTTCTACAAAGCTCATTTCGCAATCCACTTGAGTAAACTCAGGTTGGCGATCGGCTCTTAGGTCTTCATCTCTAAAGCATTTCACGATTTGGAAATAGCGATCGTAGCCTGCAACCATCAATAATTGCTTAAAGGTTTGAGGTGATTGAGGCAATGCGTAGAATTCATTAGGATTCACACGAGAAGGCACTACGAAATCCCTCTCTCATTCTGGTGTAGAACGAATCAAGAAAGGCGTTTCAATCTCCATAAACTTCTGTTCGTTCATGTAGTTTCTTGTCAAGATAGACAATTGATGCCTTAATTCAAGATTTTTTCTTACGCAAGGACGTCTTAAATCCAAATAACGGTATTTCATTCTCAATTCTTCACCTCCGTCAGTGTTGTCTTCTATTGTGAAAGGTGGAGTTTTAGCCTCATTCAATACTGTTATCTTATCTACGAGTATTTCAATTTCTCCCGTAGGAATATTCTTATTTTTATTGCTTCTTTCAGATACGACACCTTCAACTTGCAAAACATATTCTCTTCCAAGCGTTCTGGCTTGATTACACAAATCTGTATTCGTCTCCATGTTGAATACAAGCTGAGTGATTCCATATCTGTCTCGCAAATCTACAAAAGTCATACCGCCCAAATCTCTTGAACGTTGCAACCAACCGGCCAATACGACTTTTGAACCACAGTCTTTCAAATTTAATTCACCGCAAGTGTGAGTCCTTAACATATTCTCTGTATTATGTTTATTTATTCTGATATTGTTTACTTAGGTTAAAGTTTTGCGGATACTTAGCTACCTTATCCTTATAAAACTCTTGAATCTTTTTTAAGTCGGATTCATAATCACCAGTCGGGTAAAAAATGATACCACTCCCCCCCTGCTTTTTCTCATAATCCAACCAAGAAAGATAAATCGGCTTTTGGGCTTTCATAGCAATATGATAGAAGCCTTTCTTCCAGTGTTCGGTGTATTTTCTTGTGCCTTCCGGAGTGATTATTATGGAGAAATCATCATTCTCTTTTAGCTTTTTGACAGCCTCATCTACCATTCCGAGTCCTCTTTTTCTATCTACAGGAACACCTCCCAAAGCTTTCAAAATCGGACCTAAAGGAAAGAAAAACAATTCCTTCTTTATGAAAAAATGAGCATTAACTCCAAGTTTCCATAAGCCACACCTACCCCACACAAAGTCCCACATAGACGTATGAGGAGCTTCTATAAAAACACAATTCTTCATTTCAGGTTCCGGTTCGCCGATAAGCTTCCAGCCACCTAGCCACATCAAGAAATCCGCAAACTTTTTCATTTACCTATTTTATGATAGCGAAAGTATCTTTTGCGATAACCAATTCCTCATCTGTTGTTACAGAAAGGATTTTTACGCGACTGCTTTCCTTAGATATGATTCCGTCTTGACCAGCCATTGCTTCATTTTGCTTTTCGTCGATTTCAGCACCAAGAAACTCCAATCCACGACAGATTTCTTGTCTTTGCCACCAAGCATTTTCGCCAATACCACCGGTAAACAAGATTGCATCAACACCACCCATTGCAGCAGCGTAAGCACCTATGTATTTCTTAACTCTATATGCGAACATATCGAAAGCATATGTCTCTCTCTCTTTGCCTTCTCTCTTTCCAGCCATAATATCACGCATATCAACAACTCCACCTGTGATTCCGTTCAAACCACATTTCTTATTGATAAAGTTATTCATATCCTTGATAGTCATGTTTTCTTTTTCTGCAATGTAAAGAAGAACTCCCAAGTCCAAATCTCCACATCTTGAACCCATGATCAAGCCTTCAACCGGTGTGAATCCCATAGATGTATCTACTGATTTACCATTTTTTACAGCACAAATTGAAGCACCTGAACCCAAATGGCAAGAAATAATTTTTGAATTGTTGATATCCAATCCTGCCATCTTTGCTGCCTTAGGAGCTACAAATCTGTGTGAAGTTCCGTGAAAGCCATAACGACGCACCTTATCTGTTTGATAGTATTCGTAAGGTATTGCATAAAGATATGCTTCCTCTGGCATAGTTTGATGGAATGAAGTATCGAATACTGCAACTTGAGGAACATTTGGCAATATTGCCTCCATTGCTTCTATTCCTTGCAAGTTTGCAGGATTGTGAAGTGGAGCTAATGCAAACAAACTTCTGATTTGTTCTTTTTCTTTTTCACCTACACGAACAGATTCTTTGAAAATTTCTCCACCATGAGCAACTCTGTGACCACAAGCGTTGATTTCTGTCAAAGAAGATATAACTCCAATCTTTTCATCAACCAAAGCATCTAACACCATCTTGATACCTGCTTTGTGATCCGGTATTGGTTGTTGTACATAATACTTATCCTTTCCAACAGGTTTATGAGTAAACTCGCCCATTTCCAAACCTACTCTTTCCAACAAACCTTTAGCCAACAATGTTGCATTGGATTGATTATCCATATCTATCAATTGATATTTGATAGAGCTGCTTCCGCAGTTTAGAACTAATATTTTCATAGCTTTATATTTTAATTTTTATTTTCTATTCCCAATTTTTTATACACCTCTTGCAAAGACTCATAATCGTCAGTCATTATAAGAAGCTTATCCTTTTCCTCCAAAGCCGTCTTGCCAGTAGGAACAAAATATTTTTCTTCCCTTTTCACCATAACCGCTAGGGAGTTTTCAGGCAATTTAATATCCATCAATCTGTTTCCATTCTCAACTGTCTTTGCCGTAAGCTCAACTTCTGCCAAGACAGTCTTGATATCGTTGGAAACATCTATATCAAAATCTCTCAATTTCGAAACATTCTTAGACTTCTCTGCCAAATTCAGCCATCTCGCAACGATAGGTAGAGATGTTCCTTGCACAAGTAAGGAGACCAAAGTACAGAAAAACACAATGTTAAATATCAATCGAGCATGGGGAAGTCCCTCTGCCAATGGAATGATTGCAAAAATGATTGGAACAGCTCCTCTCAATCCTACCCACGAAACATAAGTTTTTGCCTTCAAAGTCATCTTTCTAAATGGCAATAAGCACAAAAACACAGACAAAGGTCGTGCAATAAATATCATCAAAAGACTAATTATCAAAGCAGGAAGAGCAATCGGCAACAACTCATGAGGATTTACCAACAAACCAAGCATCAAGAACATCACCAATTGAAACAACCACGCCAAGCCATCAAAAAAGTTAATAGAAGATCTCTTGTGAACAAACTTGGAATTTCCGATAACCAAACCGGCTATGTAAACTGCCAAATAGCCATTTCCTTGAAGAAAATATGTAGCCGAAAAGATAAATATACAAAATGTAAGAACCAAGATAGGATAAAGAGAATCGTTGCCTATCTTAATTCGATTTATCACAAAAACTGCAAACTTTCCTAACGCAAAACCCAATCCTGCACCAATTGCAAGTTGCATAATCAACTTACCAATTATAATCCAGTAATTCGGAACTGTACCCATAGAGACAATATCTACAAGAGTTAGAACCAAAAGATAAGCCATTGGGTCATTACTACCGCTTTCCAATTCCAACATTGGACGTAAATTCTGTTTCAAATTCAAACCCTTGGAACGGAGAATTGAAAACACTGAAGCAGAATCAGTAGATGACATTATGGCTGCTAATAACAAAGAGGTCATTAGCCCAACCCCTGCACTCTCATAAGTCTTTCCCAAAACCCACCAAGCTAACACTCCGGTCAATATAGCAGTTACCAAAACACCAAAAGTAGAGAGCAAAATACCTTGAACAATCACCGGCTTAATCTCTCCAAGTTTAGTATCCATACCTCCGGAGAACAATATAATACACAAAGCTACCGTACCGACAGCCTGTGCCGTATGAATATTATCAAATTGAACACCGATTCCATCAGAACCAGCCAACATTCCGACTCCAAGAAACAACAACAAGGCAGGAACACCGTATTTCGAACTCGCCTTACCGGCAAATACACTCAAAAAGAATAGAGCCGAAAGTGCTAAAAGAACAACTTCTATCTGCATATTGCGAAAAGTTTATTTACTCTGCAAATATACGAAAAAATGTACTTCAATATTGTAGTTTGCTCTAAAAAAAACGCAAGGCTAATTTCAAATACTAAGCTTAGGTTTTTCTTTTCTTGAATCAAACTTACAGAACAACTAATTTTCGAACTTGTTTCACCGATGCTTGTATTCATCTGAGCAAAACGGCGTTTGGGCAAGAGTAAAACGCCGTTTTAGAAAATTAGATTCAAGTTTTAGAAAATTAAAACAAAGACTTATTTTACCAAAACTTAATCTTCTAATAATCAAAGGCTACCCTTTCTAAAACGAGTAGCCTTTTCAATGATATTTTATCAAAATTACATATCTATAAATCAGAATACCGTTCCAAATAATTCGCAATCTCTTTCATAAATACGGCAGGTCGATCGACAAAAACCCAATGTGAAGCATTTGTTATGGTAACTATTTCTGACCGTTCGTAAAACGAGGTAAACAAATCCAAATCTTCCATTGGCGTAAACTCACTTCTATCACCCCTTATCAACAATGCCGGCACCGAACTTTTATGCAATTCTACACTTCCTGCCACTTCGTTCATATATTCCGCCAAGACAGGAGCATTACTACGCCATTTTAAGACATTGTGTTCGTTTTCTACATTCTGCATCAGCAAAGCCAGCCAACCCTTATCAGAAACAAATTGACGGAAATGCTCTAACAAATCTTTCCTGTAACGAAACAACTCGGGCTTTGTTTGCTTTATCACATCAGCTATTGAACCTCTTTGACAGAGTTCAGGATAGGATTTAGGCAATATATCAACCACTATGACACATTGGTATTCTTGCGGGTAGAAATCTGCCATTTTCATTATTATCTTTCCTCCCATGGAATGGCCTATAAGAATTGGTTTCCCAAAAGAATGATTTGAAAGGAAATCATGAAGAAAGCGTGCCATAGAATCGTAGGAGAACATATCTGTATGAAAACTCCGTCCGTGATTAGGCAAATCTGGTATTATAACATGAAATCCGCTATCTGCTAAATATTCGCCAAATTTCAACCAATGCTCACTTAGACCTAACCAACCATGTGCTATGAATATCGTTCTTGCTTCTGGATTTCCCAGTTCTCTGTAAAAAAATCGCATACCTAAACAATAAATCTTCGTTTTGCAAAGGTACAAAAAACAAAAAGATGGAAATTTATAATAAAAAAAATACCCGTTTGTTTGTAGTTTGAAAAAAATATCTTAGTTTTGCAAAATAGAAATATAACAATCTAACATTATGGAATACATAACCATCATTATCTTTGCGGTTTTCGTAAACAATGTCATCTTATCTCAATTCTTAGGAATATGTCCTTTCTTGGGAGTTTCAACAAAAGTAAGTACTGCCGCGGGAATGGGAGCTGCAGTTGTTTTTGTTATGACCCTATCGACCATTGTAACTTTCTTGTTGCAGAAATTTGTTTTAGTACCTTTCGGTATAGAGTTTCTACAAACTATTGTTTTCATTCTGGTGATTGCAGCTTTGGTGCAAATGGTTGAAATCATATTAAAGAAAATCAGTCCTGCTCTTTATCAAGCTTTAGGCGTGTTTTTACCTTTGATTACAACAAATTGTGCTGTTTTAGGTATTTCAATCCTTGTTGTACAAAAGGGTTATAATCTTTTGGAAGGTATAACTTATACTATAGGAATTTCACTTGGTTTTACTCTTGCCATGGTTATTTTTGCTGGTTTAAGAGAACATCTTGAGTTGGTTGAAGTTCCAAAAGGCGTTAAGGGTATTCCGATTGCGTTGATTACTGCAGGAATTCTTGCAATGGCATTTATGGGATTTGCAGGTTTAGTAAAGCTATAAATCATACTTGGCTATATGATAGACAAACAAACAAACAAACACTTATCTAAGGCTCTTAAAGAGAAGAAACGCAAACCGGGTTGGTGGGCTAAAAGAAGCAGAAAGAAACTTATTGCAGAGATTTTGGAGGAACTTGAATCGTTCAATCCTACTGCGGTATGGGCTCATAAGGATTTCGTATCTGCTTGTGAGAAAAGACCGAAAAACATCACTCTCTACATAGAATTTCCCGACAATTGCTAAGAAGGAATTGCAGAAAAAGTCGGTATGGAGATGGATAAGGCTATTCCGAAAAAGCAAATCGACATAATCAATGTGAAAACACTGCTTCCATCTGTCAGAGAGTTTGTTTTCAAAGACGTGGAAAAGATTTTATAATTTGAAATGCTTATCTCCGCTGTAATAATTACTCTAAACGAGGAATTTAATATTGAGAGGTGTTTGGCATCTCTGCAAGGGATTGCAGACGAAATCCTTATTGTCGATTCTCTTTCGACAGATAGAACCAAAGAGTTGGCTCTTCAATTTCCTAATGTCAAGTTTCATACTCAGCAATGGTTGGGTTATTCGGCTCAAAAAAACTTTGCCAACAACTTAGCTTCGTTTGACACTATTCTTTCCATTGATGCCGACGAGGTTATTTCAGATGAGTTAAAGGAAAGCATATTAGAAATCAAGCAAACTAAGGAAAACCCCTTACAAGTCTTCGAAGTATCTCGCTTAACAAACTATTGCGGACATTGGATTAAGCATTGCGGTTGGTATCCCGACAAAAAGATACGCATATTCAACAGAAAAATGATTCAATGGCAAGGTGACTTTGTTCATGAAACGCTTTCATTGCCTGAAAACGCAAAAATAATACATCTAAAAGGAGATTTATTGCACTATTCTTACAACAACACATCTTCACACTTGCAACAATTAGATAGATTCACAACTTTGACTGCACAAGAAGCCCATAGTAAGGGCAAGAGAACAAATCTGTTGGGATTGTATTTTCGTCCCAAATGGAAATTTTTGAGAGACTATATTTTCAAGTTAGGGTTCCTTGACGGCTATGCCGGCTATCAAGTGTGTAAACTTTCAGCCACTGCAACCTTTTTGAAATATGCCAAACTCAAAGAATTAAATAACAATGACAATACTTGTAAGTAGAACAGATTCTATTGGAGATGTTGTATTAACCTTACCTTTGGTCGGAGCCATAAAACGTTATTTACCATCAAGTAAAGTAATCTTTCTTGGCAAAAGCTACACCAAAGCAGTGATTGAACTATGCGATGACATAGATGAATTTTTGAATTGGGACGATTTAAGAAAAGATCTCAAAAAAGCTCATACTGTGTTGCAGAATAAAAATATCAACACGGCAATTCTTGTATTCCCCGATAAACAAATAGCAAAAGTCTGCAAAAAAGCAAAAATCAAATATCGCATAGGCACATCTCATAGAGTTCATAACCTACTATATTGCAATCGTTTGATTAACTTCTCACGCAGAAAATCAAATGAACATGAAGCAATCTTGAATCTAAAATTATTAAACAAGGTTTCGGGCTTACAGAACAAGATTTCATTTGACAATATCACAGAATTATTGAATGTATCTGCGAAAAGGAGTGATTATCCCAAAGGTTACATCTCTGAAAACGAAGATTTCAAGTACGTAATATTGCATCCGAAAAGCAATGGCAGTGCAAGAGAATGGGGATTGGAAAATTTCAAAACATTGATTAACTTATTGGATAAAACCAAATTCAGGATTTTTGTTTGTGGAACAGAGTCTGAAGGAGAATTATTCAGACAATATTTATTTGATAACAAGATTGATAATGTTTATGATTTGAGTGGACAATTATCTTTGGAAGAATATATCAGTTTGATTAATGATTCAGACTTTCTGATTGCGGCAAGCACAGGTCCTTTGCACATAGCAGCCATACTAAACAAACATGCAATAGGACTTTTCCCTCCTATAAGACCGATGGATCCAGGACGTTGGCGACCAATTGGAAAGAACGTCAAAATATTCTGCAAAGAAAAATCTTGCAACATCTGTAGAAAAGACACCAACTGCGAATGCGTTAAAAGCATTCCTCCAAAAGATGTCGCAGATTATATAATAAGCACCTGCAAACCGAAGAGTTAGGATCTCTTTCCGTTAAACATATTCATGGTTCTGTCCATGCCTATTGTGGCAAAGGATTTGATTATATTACAACAAAGATCTAATTTCTCATCTGTTTTAGTCCAGTCTTCGCCTTCAATTTTACCTAAAACGAAGTCTATTTGTCGTCCTTTGGAATAGTTGTTTCCTATACCGAATCTTAGACGATTAAACTTATTATGACCTAAAGATGCGATTATATCTTTCAATCCGTTATGTCCTCCGTCGCTTCCGCCCATTCTCATACGGATTGTACCTAAATCTAAGGCTAAATCATCGACTATTATCAAAAGATTTTCAATTGGAATCTTCTCTTTGTCCAACCAGTATTTGACTGCCTTCCCGCTCAAATTCATAAAGGTTGTTGGCTTTGCTAATATCAATGTTCTGCCTTTGACCTTTGCTTGTGCTATGTAGGCATGACGCTCTATCGAAAACTTGATTTGATTGGCTGGATTTTCGATATTCAATGTTTTAACGAATCTATCCAATGCCATAAAGCCGATATTGTGGCGTGTTTGTTCGTATTCCTCTCCCGGATTACCAAGTCCGACTATTAAGTATTTCATATCATAAAAATTAAGGCTGTACTGATTATGTACAGCCTTAAATATTTTGTTTGTTACTTTTAGAATTATCTTCCTGAAGCACGAGTTGGTTTTACCCATACAACGATGCTTGACTTCACGTCCATCAATTCTACGTTTTCTATTGAAACTTGCTCAACTTTAACGCCTTGTCCGATTGCCAATTCGCTGATATTAACTTCTGCATATTGAGGTATAGCATCAGGCAAACCTTTAACCTTTAACTTACGTATTTTAGTCATCAATTTACCACCTTGTAATACTCCGGGAGCTGTTCCAACTGTCTTTACAGGGATTGAAATTGTTACTGGCTTGTCATCAAATATTCTCAAGAAGTCTGCATGTAATACCTCGTCTGTTACAGGGTGGTATTGGATTTCTTGAAGTATTGCACGGCATTTTGCTCCGTCTATCTCCAATTCAACATAGTGTGTGTCTGGAGTAAACAACAATGGTTTGAAAGCCTTTTGAGCTACAGCGAATCTTACTTGTTCTTCTGTTCCACCATAGATTACGCAAGGCACCATGCCTTCTTTACGCAATGATTTTGCATCTTTTTTCCCTACGTTCTCTCTGCGAGAACCGCTCATAGATACTGTGTACATTTTAATTTGTTTTTTTTATTGTTTATACTAAATTAAGAGTTTGTTAGAAACGTTCCACAACTCCTTTTTGTTTAACTGCTATTTCATAAAAATCAGCTATCGATTCATAGTTTTCTACTCTTCTGATTGCTTCTGCAAAGATTGAAGCTGTAGAAAGAACTTTGATTTTTGAACTTTCACGTCTTAAAGGTATTGTATCGGTTACTATAAGTTCTTCCATGCAAGATGCTTCTACCTTCTCTATAGCTTCTCCACTCAATACAGGGTGTGTAATCATCGCTCTAACACTTGCTGCTCCACATGACTTAATCAAATCTGCAGCTTTGCAAAGTGTATTTCCTGTATCTACAATATCATCTACCAATATAACGTGTTTGCCTTTTACATCACCTATCAACTGCATTGTTCCAATCTCATTAGGCTTGTTTCTTTGTTTGTAGCACATAACAAAACCTGTTCCTAATGTTTTTGCATATTGGCTAGCTCTCTTTGTACCTCCAACATCTGGAGATGCAAACAACAATTCGTCTGTAGAAACCTCTTGTCCTCTCAAATAAGGTATAAATATTGAAGATGCCAACAAATGATCCACAGGTATGTTAAAGAAACCTTGGATTTGGTCTGCGTGCAAGTCCATTGTAATAACTCTGCTTACTCCTGCTGTTTGTAGCAAATCTGCAACCAACTTCGCAGCTATTGGAACTCTTGGCTTATCTTTTCTATCTTGACGAGCAAAACCAAAATAAGGTATAACAGCTATTATTCTCTTCGCAGAAGATCTTTTTGCTGCGTCTGCAAGCATTAACAATTCCATCAAATTATCTGATGGTGCAAATGTAGATTGAATAATAAACAAATCACAACTTCTTAAATTCTGTTCGTAAGAAGGTTGAAATTCTCCGTCTGCATATTGTAACACGATAGAGTTTCCTAGCGGTTTTTGATATACATCAGAAATTTTCTTGGCAAGGTAATTTGTTGCTCTACCTGTAAAAAGCGCCGTAGTGTCTTTTTGTTTTGTGTCTGACATAACTTTTTTCCTATATAACGAATGACTGATTTTGAGGCTGCAAAGTTACGGAGATTTTCTCAATTTGAAAAAAAAATCAAGAAATATTTGCTAGTTAAAAAATTTGTCGTATCTTTGCAATCGCAAAACAGGGGCATCTGTGACGGAATAGGTAGACGCGCTAGACTCAAAATCTAGTGGGATAAAACCCGTGCCGGTTCGATTCCGGCCAGATGTACGAAGCAAAGAGGAGAGTTCAACTTTCCTCTTTTTTTATTGCAATTTTGCAAGCTCTCTTTCTTCGATTCCTCACTACAAAGCCTCATATTAAAACATCTAATCTTCTGATACAGTTGTGATAATACCAACACATAGAATTAAAATCATTTCCCACAAACACAACTTTTGCATACACCAAACCTATACCCTATTTCAAGCTCATACAATAAAATTAACACCAAAAGCAAAGCAGTAACCTACTATCCAAACCCATATTTCCACTCAATAAAAACAGCACTCAAAATATAAAAATCCACATCTCTACATCTCATATTTTTGATCTAAAATATCAATTTTGCTATCAAAACATGCTTTTCAAAAAAGAAATACATGGAAATTTCGAGTTAAAATC
>JAGBSA010000196.1 GCA_017632095.1 Bacteroidales bacterium
ATGCCACTTTCCGAAAGAATTGCTGCAGGTGATAAGTATACCAAACTTGGTGGCAATGGTGAGATTAAGAAAAAATATGAAGAACTTTTAGAAATATTTGCAAAAGAACATAAGGAGTGATTTTTTATGGCAAAGAAAATTTATATTTCCCCAAGTAATCAGGTTGCAAATACATATGCAACAGGAAACACAAATGAAAAGGCACAATGCCACAAAATCGCAAAGGCTTGTGTGGATTATCTGAAAAAGGCAGGCTTTGATGTCAAGTGTACATACAACGATGATATGTATGCGAGAGTAAGAGAAAGTAATGCTTTTAAGGCAGATATGCACGTTGCTATACATACTAATGCTACAGCAAAGCATAACGTTACAGGTGGCACACAGATTCTTCTCTATAGCCTTGATGGTGAGAGAAAGAAAGCAGGTACGGCAGTTTTCGATAGACTTTCTCCCCTTACTCCCGGTAAGAGCGCAGAGAAAATCTATGCAAAGCCATCGTTCTACGAATGTAAAAACACATCAGGTCTTGCAGTTTATGTTGAAGCAGAGTTCCACGATACAAAGGAAGGCTCTGATTTCATCATCAAAAACACTACAGCAATCGGTGAAGCAATTGCAAAGGGCATCTGTGATTACTACGGTGTAAAGCTTGTTGAAAAGCCTGAGACCGATTCTGATGACACAGTATTTTGTGTTCAGATAGGAGCATATGCTCACTATGTCAACGCTCGTAAACAGCTTGAAAAGGTACAGGCAAGTGGTTTCCCTGATGCCATTATCACAACCAAAAAGATATAAAGGAGAATAATTATGGAGTTCTTAGAGTTATTTAAAGACTATCTCGTTCTTATAGTAATCGGCATATGTATGTGTGTTGGTTATGTCCTTAAGAACATCATCCCTTCAGATAAGATTAACAAGTTCATCCCACTTATTATGGCTGTGCTTGGTCTTATAATCAATCTATGGGTAGCAGGTTGGCATTTAACACCTGAGGTATTACTCGGTGGTCTTGCATCAGGTCTTGCATCTACAGGCGCATATGAGGCTATTAAAAATCTTAAAGAATCTACAGCAAAAAACATAATTAAATATTGGGTGGATAAGATGGGTACGGCAAAAGAAAATGTAGAGCCGCACGATTTGGAATGATTGTTTCTTCCTCCTTGATGAATATATAGAAAGAGCATCCCTGATTGTAGGGATGCCCTTTCGCTTTTTATGGTTAATACAACCATGAAAAAATAAGAATTGCTGAAATAATGTACACAATTACAGGTAACAACCATCCGTATTTACCTTTAGGCATAAACATCCAAGAGATTGCGCATGGAGCAATAGCATAGCCTAAGGAATAGATAATCGCTTTAAAGACATCTAAAATTTGGCTTGTGCGTATTGATGATTTCGAACTATGATTCGTGTTATCTCTGTAATTATACGGACATTCTCCATCTTCGTGTTGGTGTTAGGGATAACCATGATGGTAATGATATTCGCCTGTATTTCTGTCATAATGACCACCGTTTCCGTCTGTTCCACCGGGATGAGCAAAGCAGATAACCACCGAAGAAAAAGCAACAAACACCATACAAACGAGTATAAAAAACCTTTTCATAACTACACCTTCAATGTAAAATAAATCAGTTTTTGTATACCACAATAACATTTATTTGTCAATAAATAGAAAGTATACTATGCATTTTTGCTATCAAATATTGTAACTATACTTTATATTTGCGACTTTTTTTATGCGCAGCACCTTTGCCGAAGGCTTGGCGAAGACAACAAGGGGTCATAGGGGAAAAGTTCCCCTAACATCGGCAAGGTGGATTACTCCACCGTAGCCAATGCTTGTTAAGACATGTTCAATGTAGTTTCAAAAGTTTTTCGGGTTATTTTGTTTTATGGTTTTGACTATTTCCAACAACGTGGTGCTCATTCTTCTTAACACCAATGATGGAAATGAAAAACACAAAAAAATTTATACTCTTAATTTTACATCAAGCTCAATAGGGTTGCTCGTCCAATTCCCACCTGTCTTTAATGGTGACCTGTAACGAGTTTTCTTCTGCTCTTTATCGTAGTATCGCTCTTGTTGACTTTTAACCCTTTCAGCTTTCTCTCTTGAATAGGTGATTCTGTCAATGCACCTTTTAAGGAGTATGTTTTGCAATTCAGGGTTTGCATCGGGATTGTTCAATGTCTCAAGAGCTACCTTGAAGCGTTCATATCTCTCTGCATAGTCGATTGATTCGGGCATAGTTTCATATGCACTCTTAATAGCTTGTTGCGTTTCCTCTTTTTCGGCTATTAATCTTTCATTCAACCTCTTGAAAATTTCAGGTGGCATTCTCTGTGCAGGGTCGGGATGGGATTGTTGTTCCCATTGTGAGAGTTCCTTCTCTTGCAGATTTTTGAGCTTCTTTTCAAGGTTGTTTATAAGTTGCTGATGAAGTTTTACAGAATTACCATCATCCGATTCAATATGGAGTTTGATATTCTCAATTTCTTCCTGAAGAATGTTGCGAACAAGGTCAAGCATTTCCTCATACAAGGCAGATGATGTTTTGCAATATACTTGTCCGTCACATAATAATCGTGGTACATTACGCATACTGCCATCTTTGTTTTTGTATGTTCTCAATGACATTGCTCTTCCGCATTGGCAAAAAATAAGTCCAGCAAGAGGATTTCGTACCTTTGTATTTGGCTTTGCTCTGTGGTTTCTGCCTATCTTATCTTGTGCAGCATAAAAAAGTTCTTGAGATATAATTGCATCGTGCTTACCCTCAAAAATTAAATAGTCTCCCATTTTTGATTTTCTTGTAGAAGCTCTGATATTTCCGTCCTCAACAAGCATTACAGTTTTCTTCTCTTGCCATTTGACTTTGCCGATATAATGAATGTTGGCGAGCATATCTTTTATTGAGTGATGTGACCATTGCTTACCTCTTGGAGCAGGGATTTTAAGGCTATCAAGATAATGGCATATATTAATTCTTCCCATATTTTTATTTACATACAAATCAAATATCAATCTAACAACGTCTGCCTGTTCCTTGTTTTCTTCAAGTGTTGGTCTTTCTCTCTTGCCATCCATAACCTTAATCCTGTTAAATCCGTATGGTGGTTGTGAGCAAATATACCAACCTTGAGAAACTGAAAGTAATCTGCCGTTGTTTGAAATCTTCTTGAAGTATTCAAGGTACATATTACCTTGCTTCAGTTCTCTCTCGAATTTCTCCCGGTCATCTGCATCAGATAGGTCATATACATACTGAGGGCAGGTAGTGATTACATAAGTAGAAGTATATCGTAACAGCTTAATCAATTTACCTGCATCCTCAAGGTCTCCACGTGAAAGTCTGGAAACATCATAACAGGCTATGAATTTTTTTCGAGGGTTTTCAATTTCTTTTAAAACTTTTTGAAATTCAAACCTTTCGGAAATCTTCTCGCCTGAAACAACCTCATAATATCTATCGCTCTGTGCTATTTTCCCACCAATATTTCTTTCACACCACGAATCAATATCAATCTCATGCTTTTCTAAAAGCTCACCAACGGAAAGTAATGGGTCATCAGCTCGTGATTTTCGTAGGTACATAATGCCATCTTCAGGCTTGAACATTTCTGCAAAATTATAATATCGAAACATTTTATTTCTCCTTTCCTTGAATTACCATTGATACCAAAAAAGATTACATAATATAATGGGAACATAGGTTCTATTAAAAAATTTCTGAAAAAGGTGTAAAAATTTATATATCGTCTGCATTATATAGACGATACATAAATTCTTTAAAGGAGTTGCTTTGTTATGAAAGAAGAGTACATTAAAAAAATCCACATCCTATTAGAAAAATGTAACGACTTATCAATGTTAGATTTGATTTTCAAATTACTTAATAAAAGCGTTTAGCATTTGGTTTACACCTTTGACTTGTTCGTCATCAAGTTCCATTAGTTTTTTTACAACAGATAAAAAATCTTCGTTACTTCGCATTCTTATAACGGCATCAGAAATGATGTCGTTATTTTTTTGCATTTCATAGTGTTCTTCGGATTTGTCTTCTATTAAATCAGATTTTAATATACCGAAATAATTAGCCAATGCTTCTACCTTATCCATTCGTGGATATTTTTTCCCCTTGACCCAATCAGTAACAGTATAATAGCTGATTCCTAAATCTCTGCTAATATCATTTCTGCTCTTTTCTTGCAGAGCCATATATTTTTTTAAATTGGTAGAAAAGATATTTTTGTTATCCATTTCCACACCACCTTTCAATTACATTATACACATAAAGCACAAAAAATCAATAAAAAAGC
>JAGBSA010000197.1 GCA_017632095.1 Bacteroidales bacterium
AAATCAGTAGGATTAAACGCCATAATAGCATCACTACTTTTCAAAAAGCACCCAAGCGAACTGAAATTCGTTATGGTCGATCCAAAGAAAGTAGAGCTATCCCTTTATTCTAAAATAGAAAGACACTATTTAGCAAAGTTGCCTGACAGTGAAGAGGCCATAATAACAGATGTCAAGAAAGTAGTTCGCACACTCAACTCACTCTGTATTGAAATGGATCAACGCTATGAGCTATTGAAGACAGCAGGTTGCAAAAAGATTACAGAGTATAATGCAAAATTCTGTTCAAGACGCCTTTTGCCTACAAACGGACACCGATTCCTTCCGTACATAGTTTTAGTCATAGACGAGTTTGCAGACTTGATAATGACAGCTGGAAAAGAAGTCGAACTGCCTATTGCACGTCTTGCACAGTTGGCAAGAGCTGTCGGCATACATCTTATAATCGCTACACAAAGACCAACAGTCAATATCATAACAGGAACAATCAAAGCAAACTTCCCTGCAAGAATAGCCTTCAAAGTAAGTAGCAAGATGGACTCTAGAACAATCCTCGACGCGGGAGGAGCAGAACGATTGATAGGACGAGGAGATATGTTGATTTCATTAGGAAGCGACTTGATAAGACTTCAATGTGCGTTGATAGACACCGAAGAAATCGAACAGCTTGCTGAATATATCGGCTCACAAAGAGGATTCAACGAAACCTTCCTTTTGCCTGAGTATCTTGATGAGGAATCTGAACCAAGCAAAGAAGTGGATATGCGACAATTAGACGAGAAATTCGAAGAATCAGCCCGTCTTGTAGTCTTACATCAGCACGGAAGCACATCTTTGATTCAAAGAAAACTATCCTTAGGTTATAATAGAGCAGGAAAAATCATCGATCAGCTTGAAGCAGCCGGCATAGTAGGACCATTCGAAGGAAGTAAGGCTAGAAAGGTACTTATAAAGACCGAAGTCGAACTTGAAGAAGTCCTAAACGAATACGCAAGAAAATAAATACCTTTTTTTTATGAGAAGAACACTACTTGCAATGCTGTTGCTAGTATCGGCAACGCTTGCATTCGGACAAAAAACCAAAGTAAACGGAGTTGTAATCGATCAAACAGCACAAAGAATAGTCGATGCCATATCTGCGAATATCGAAAAGGAAAGCCCCTTGCGAATGGACTTTGTGATGACAACAAAAAACAAAGGCAAACAAATCGATAGCCAAAAAGGCACATTCCTATCCCACGGAGCGAAATTCAGACTTCTATCCACCGACTACGAAGATTACTCTGACGGAAAAAACCTTTGGCACTTCGTAAAAGCCAACCAAGAGGTCGAACTGACAGGCTTAGATAGCGAAAGCAATGTCTTCAACATAATAAACATGATAAAAAGCTACTCAAAGGACTACCGCCCTAAGCTTATAAGAGAAGAGAATCGAGGAAATGCCGTCTTCAATGTAATAGACCTTGTTCCAAAAGGCAAATCAGCCATAGCCAAGATAAGAATCGTTGCCAACAAAAACAGCAATCGTATTTCTGAAATGAGCATACAAATAAGAGAAGGCAACACCTACATCTATACAATCAGCAAATACGAAACCAAAGTCAAAACACAAGACAACGACTTCGTATTTCCAAGCAACAAATACCCAAATATCGAAATCATAGACCTAAGATAAAAGCCTTAAATCGAGAAAAGATTTCAAGAATCATAGAGTCTTAGACAAGCTTATTTCAAACAACGACTACAAAATCAAACAAGGGATATTGTTTTCCAATAATCGAGAAATTAAATCAAAAGAACAAATCACACATCTGCCTATCTATCATTCGATGTTTCTGCAAAACAAAGAATCCAAACCCCATACCCATTCCTTATAAGTAAATTCTAGCTGAGAGAAAGCTTTTTTCTTAACACTAAACTCAGAACATTAAAAACGAAGCATTTGAGTTTGCTATCTCTAACTCTTCGTTTTAATTTTTTATTTCTTCGTTTCAGTAAAACAAAACTTGATTTTAGAAAATTAATACTTGAAAAGAGTTTTTGCAACTCTTTATTTCATACAACTTAGGATTTGTTCTCTATCGGTGGAACAATTATATACACCCTTGCCAATTGATTCCAACAATACTAAATTAAAACATTGGTTGGAGTTCTTTTTGTCTGCGTTCATGTAGTTGAACAAATCTTGCATCTTATCGGCTATTGGCTCTATGGTAAAGTGGGTTGATAGGTATGTTCTCAAAATATCTTTTTCTTCTTGCGGCATTTGCTCACAGAGGTTCAAGATGTGATACATTCCATTTGCGATTGCTTCTCCATGGAGCAAGTCTCTACCCTCTTGCATGGCAAGGCTCTCGATTGCATGACCGATTGTATGTCCGAAGTTCAAGAGTCGTCTTTCAGCTTTGTCGTTTGGGTCTTTGCGAACTATGCTTTGTTTGATTCGTATGCAGCGTTTGAGTAATTGAATGTTGGTTCCGGCTTCCAAAGGTGGCATTTGCATTATCTCGTATGCCAACTGCCTATCGGCAATCAAGGCTGTCTTTAACATTTCTGCCACTCCATTCACTATATGTCTTGCTTCAAGGGTTTCAAGAAAAACCTCATCGATACAAACTTTTGATGCAAATTTTATGTTGCCTATTTGGTTTTTTACGGTTCCTATATTTAAGCCATTCTTTCCTCCTATTGCGGCATCTACCATTGCTAAGGTGGTTGTAGGAATAAGACATACTTCTATGCCTCGCTTAAAAGTTGATGCAACAAAAGAGGCTACATCACAAACTACCCCTCCTCCCAAAGCGATTAGAACAGTGTCTTTGTCCGCTCCTTGTTCTATCAACGCCTCTACAATGGAACAATAGGTCTCTAAGTTCTTTGACTCCTCCCCTGCTTCGATTTCTATTATCTGAGCGTCAATCAAGGACTCCATATTGTAGATAAGCACCGACAGACAGAGTTCTGATGTATTGGAATCGGCTATTATGACTTTTTGTCTTTGAGGTGCCTTCAGTAAATAGAAGTCTAAAGATGATAAAGATACTATACGTTCCATCGTTTTTTGCTTATTGTCCGTATTTTGTTAGGAATTGGATTCGCATAAGTCTGACTTCTTCTCTTGAATATTCGTCTTCGCCCAACTCTTCCAAGATTTCGTCTATGTCTCCTGTCTCCATCTCCATCAATACTTCGTTTATTTCTTCTTGATGTTCGGGATCGATGTTTTCTTCTATGTAATAGCTCAAATCTAATTTTGTTCCGGAAGATACAATGCTTTCTATCTCTGTCAGCAATTCGTCAACCTCCATATTCTTTGACTCAGCTATGCTTTCCAATGAAAGTTTCTTGTCGATACTCTTTATTACAAACACCTTCAATCCTGACTTGTTTACAACGGATTTTATAACCAAATCCTGAGGTCTTGTGATGTTGTTTGTCTCTACGTAATTCTTTATTGTATCTATAAAAGGCTTGCCAAACTTTTGAGCTTTGTGTACTCCGACTCCTGTAATTTTCTTAAGTTCTTCTTCTGTTATCGGATATTGTACGCACATGTCGATAAGGGAACGGTCTTCGAATATAACATATGGAGGAAGCCCACCTTCTTTTTCTGATGTGCGACGACGAATGTCTCTTAATATATTGTATAGAACAGGATCTGAGGCTGCATTAGCTCCTGTTGGTGCCGGTGCTTCGTCCTCTTGATCTATGTCCTCAAAATTTCTATCTACTGGAACTTTTAATGGGTATGGCTTTTTCAAGAAATCAACTCCTTCTTGTGTGAGTTTGAGTTGTCCGTACTTTTCTATGTCTTTTCTAAGCAGGTTTTCGATAATGCAAAGTCTTGCTACGGCTTTCCAAAATGTTTCCGGCTGCTCTTTGCCTATGCCAAACAATTCGAGCTTATGGTGTCCGTTGGTTTTAACCTCTGCATTGGCTTCTCCCAAAAGTAACTTTATTATGTATGATGTCTTGTATTGCTCTTTGGTTTCGATGACTGTCTCTATAAAGTCTTTGACTGCCTCTGTTGCTTCAACAAGTGGTTTTGGGTGAAGGCAGTTATCACAATTTCCGCAGTTGTCTTGTGTATAGTCTTCGCCAAAATACTTTAACAATGTTTTACGACGACATTGCGAACTCTCGGCATAGGAAATTGTTTCGTCTATCAACTGCTGTGTAACCTCACGTTCTGCCACTGGTTTGTCGGTTAAGAACTTCTCTAGCTTTTCCATATCTTTTTCTGCATAGAATGCTATACACAATCCTTCGCCATCATCTCGTCCTGCCCTACCTGTTTCCTGATAATAGCCCTCTAGACTCTTTGGCATATCGTAATGGATAACGTAACGCACGTCTGGTTTATCTATACCCATACCAAAAGCTATTGTTGCCACAATTACATCTATCTCTTCGCGAATAAACATATCTTGATTGTTCGCTCTCGATACAGAATCCAAACCTGCGTGATAAGGCATCGCCTTTATGCCATTTACAACTAAGGTTTCGGTAAGTTCTTCTACCTTTTTACGGCTTAGACAATATATTATACCACTTTGTTGTTTGTGTTGGTTGATGAATTGTATGATTTCCTTATCCAAAGACATCTCATCTTTCGGCTTCGGACGAATTTCATAATATAGGTTCGAACGATTGAAAGAACTAATATAAACCTTTGCATCTTGCATTTCAAGGTTCTTGATAATGTCTTGTTGAACTTTCGGAGTAGCTGTTGCTGTTAGTGCGATAACTGGAACATCCCCTGAAATAGTTTGAATCAATGGATGAATACGTCTGTACTCTGGTCTGAAATCATGGCCCCATTCCGAAATACAATGAGCTTCGTCTATGGCATAAAAGCTAATCTTTATACTCTGAAAAAGTTCTATGTTCTCTTGTTTTGTAAGTGATTCAGGAGCTACGTAAAGCAATTTGGTCTTTCCAGACAAAAGATCTTCTTTTACTTGTGCTATTTCATGTCTGTTAAGTGTTGAATTAAGGAAATGAGCAATTGATGGGTCGGTACTTACTCCCCTTACGAAGTCCACTTGATTTTTCATCAAAGAAATCAAAGGAGATACCACTATTGCAGTACCTTCGGAAATCAATGCAGGCAATTGATAACACAAACTCTTACCTCCTCCAGTCGGCATAATAACAAAAACATTGTTTCCTTCCAATAAAGATGTTATTATCTTCTCTTGATTGCCCTTAAATTTATCAAAACCAAACAATCTTTTAAGTGCAGCGCTTATATCCTCCATACGCTTTTTCAAATGTTTAACAATTCACCAACAGATTTAATTAGATATAAATTTGTAACTTTGCCGTCCAAAACTATCTTCAAAAAAGAAGTGTTTGGAGTATGTAAAGGTACTACTTTTTTTTGCAGTGAACAAATTTTTTTACAAAAAATAGAAAAGTGAAAAGCGATTTTGATATTTTAGAAACAGCAAAACAGACAATTAGAACTGAATTGAAATGTATCGAAAATCTGTTGAATTACGTAGATAATGAATTTTTGAAAGTAGTTCGATTGTTGTTTTCATGCAAAGGAAGAGTTGTTGTATGCGGTATTGGCAAAAGTGCACTAATCGGAAGCAAGATTGTTGCAACACTAAATTCCACAGGAACACCTTCTATATTTATGCACGCTGCTGAGGCAATCCATGGTGATTTAGGCATGATTCAGTCTGACGATGTTGTGATTTGCATTTCCAAAAGCGGAAATACTCCCGAGATAAAGGTACTTGTACCTCTTATAAAGGCAATGGGCAACAAGCTTATCGCAATGGTGGGTAGCGAAGATTCATATCTGTCAAAGAGTGCAGACTTTCGTATAAATTGTTTCGTGGAAAAAGAGGCTTGTCCAAACAATCTTGCCCCAACATCAAGCACAACGGCTCAGCTTGTAATGGGTGACGCCCTTGCAGTTTGCCTTCTTTATTGTAGGAACTTCTCTTCAAGCGACTTTGCAAAGTATCACCCCGGCGGAAGCTTAGGCAAGAGACTTTATTTGAGAGTTGCAGACTTGTATCCGAGAAATGAACGTCCTATTATCAATAAAGACGCAACTATTGCCGAGAGTATAATTGAGATTTCAAGCAAACGTTTAGGCTGTGTTGTGGTGTCAGAAAACGATAATGTCGATGGAATTATAACAGACGGAGATTTGAGACGCATGCTTAACAATAGCGAGGCTATCGATACAAGAAGCCAAAAAGCAGAAAGCATAATGTCTAAATCACCTAAATGTATTAACGCCGACGCTTACGCAGTTGAAGCTTTCAATATAATGCAACAACATCATATAACCCAATTAGTAGTTACCGATGACAAGAATCGCTATTTGGGAATTGTGCATATACATGATTTAATCAGTGAAGGTATAATCTAAAAAAGGTATTACGATGGAACATAAAGCAGGTTTTGTCAATATAATAGGTAATCCTAACGTAGGCAAATCAACTTTGATGAATGCTCTTGTAGGAGAAAAACTAAGTATAATCACAAAAAAATGTCAAACAACTAGACATAGAATATTGGGATTGGTAAATGGCGAAGATTTTCAGATAGTTTTCTCCGACACTCCGGGTATTCTGAATCCTCATTACAAATTACAACAATGTATGTTGCAACAAGTAGAGGGTGCTTTGTCGGATGCAGATGTTTTCTTGGTGGTTACCGATATGGGAGAGGAGATTAAGAACAAGGAAATCTACGAAAACATAAAGCGAAGCAACATTCCCGTTGTTGTTGTAATAAATAAGATAGACCTTGCCTCACAAGAGAAAGTCAATGAGATAATCGAACATTGGCAAAAGGAGATTCCTCGTGCAGATATAGTACCTTGCAGTGCTCTTCACTCGATGGGAATTGAAAAAGTCATGGATTTGGTAAAGGGATACTTACCTGCGTCTCCTGCTTACTACGATAAAGATATGCTTACCGACAAAAGCATGCGTTTTTTGGTAAGTGAGATTATCAGAGAGAAGATTCTACTTATTTATGACAAAGAAATACCTTATTCAACCGAGGTTGCCGTCGAAGAATTCAAAGAAAGCGAACAGATAAACAGAATTCGTGCAGTCATATTCACCGAAAGAGATAGCCAAAAGAAAATTCTTATCGGCAGAAACGGAAGTATGATCAAGAAAGTGGGAACAGAGGCAAGGAAAGACATAGAAGAGTTTACTGAAAAGAAATGTTTCCTTGAGCTTATGGTGAAAGTGAAGAAGGATTGGAGAAATTGCGAGAGAGATTTGCGAAACTTCGGATATGAATCAAAGAGATAAATCGACGAAGTTCGACATCATAATTATCGGAGGCGGAGCTGCAGGACTTATGGCTGCGGCTCTGTTGAGCGAAAGTGGGAAAAAAGTCCTCGTTTTAGAGAAGATGAGGCAAGCCGGTTTGAAATTGAGAATCACAGGCAAAGGAAGATGCAATCTTACCAATACATTCGACCAAGAAACCTTCCTTTCACATTGTTCAAACGGCACAAACTACCTAAAAACAGCCTTTTTGAGTTTTTCAAACAAAGATACAATTAAAACATTCGAATCTTGGGGATTGCCCTTAGTGGAAGAACGCGGAAGCAGAGTTTTTCCCAAGAGCGGCAAAAGCCTTGATGTCTTTCTGACACTGCTATCGAGAATAGAAAAGACAAACAAAGTAAGACTGTTTTGCAACAAAGCCGTTGAGCAACTATTGATTGAAAACAAGCAAATCAAAGGCGTAAGATGTCAAGACAAAGAAGTGTTTTATGCAGACAAGGTTTTGCTGTGTTGCGGTGGAGAATCCTATCCTGCAACAGGCTCTAACGGCGACGGAATACGTTTGGCAAAACTTTCAAATCACAAAATCACGCCCACCATGCCTGCTTTGGTTGGCATAAGAACAAAACGTGCTCACCCCGAAAGGCTGCAAAATTATACCATTCGCAATGTCGAAGTCAAAATACTTGACAAAAACGACAACATCTTAGAGAAAGACTTCGGAGATATTTACTTAGACGAATACGGATTGGCAGGTCCTACAATTTTAAGACTGAATAGAAAAATTGCAGAACGACTTTACAAAGGCGAAAAGTTGTTTGTGTCCGTCGATATGAAACCTAAGCTAAGCAAAGAACAACTACGCAAAGAAATAGTCAAGGTATTGCAAGAGCGAATGGGGCAAAGCGTCGAAAGCGTAGTCAGAGCATGGCTTCCAAAAGAGCTTGTCGAAGATTATAAACACTGGTTAAAACGACGCAAAGAAGAATATAAATCACTCAATCAAAGAGTAGGCAATGCCGACTTTATTTTAGAATATTTGAAATCAAACAAAGACGAGATAATTGGCGATATGGGTTGGCATGAAGCCATTGTTACCAAAGGCGGAGTAGATTTGACAGAGGTAGATTGTAACAGCATGCAATCGAAAAGAGTAAAGGGTTTGTTCTTTTCAGGAGAGGTGTTGGATTTTGACGGAGACACAGGAGGATTTAACCTACAAATAGCATTCTCAACGGCATTCCTTGCAGCCAAATCAATGTGTAAATAATGAGAACTTTTATTTTAACAATCGTTTTTGCAGTACTGCTTTGTTCAAAGGCTTTTTCACAAGTCTCTTATGAGCCATTGAGCCAAAGAGATGTTGAACGAATCGGCAGACTGCTTATTCAAAACAAGGTATCCGGGCTTTTGACAGACAATTACATAAGTTTGTCAGGTGTGGACTTAGGTCCGATAGAACATTTCCTTAGTTACAATCCTTTGGAAGGTGCAAGGATAAGACTAAGCGGCAAAACAAACACCTCATTCAGCAAAAGACTTGCTTTAAGCGGGCTTTTGGCATACGGAACTAATGACAAGAAGTTGAAATATGAAGTTTCACTTGCTTTGAGTTTGAAACAAAAACCCAAAGGCGTCTATTCATTTCCTGCAAACGCCATAAGCCTGTTCTATTCCGACAACAGCCACATGCCAAACCTTGCAAACTATGACGCATTATATTATTCCATAGGCAAAAACACAAATTATAGTCTTGAATACAGACGAAGTGGCGGTGTGAAATACCTTTACGAATTTCCAAACGCTATAGGCATATCTCCATTTGCAAACATCAGCGAATTATATTCAAAAAAACACTATTCCTATGGCGAGGTGAGCGAATTATTATCAAGTCCATACAGATACGCATCAGCAGGTATGGAATTGTATTTCAAACCCGAAAGGAAGAAAGCAAAAAAGAATTCACTCAATGCAAGACTCCAGCCTCTGACAAGCGAACTGTCATTAAACTTTACTCATAATATCTTTCTCAACTCTTCAGAAGAATATAGCAAGTTAAGTTTTCTTGCTTCCGAAAGGCTGTTTGTTGGCAAGAAAATAGCAATCGATATGCGTTTGAACGGTGGAAAGATTTTCGGAAACACTCCTCACTATTTCTATTTCACCCCTTCACAATCCTTAGGCTTATTCTCATCACAATATGCCTTGAACTTGCTGAGCGAACAAGCCTATTTCTACCAAAAAGAATACCTTCAAGGATTCCTGCAACTGAATCTTGGCGGAACAATATGCGATATGCTGCCATTGTTCAAAAAATGGAGAATGAATGAATTTGTTTATGCAAAGGCTTTGTTTGGCGAATACGCACCTTATTACGAAGTTGGATTCGGATTAGACAACATATTCTCATGCTTCGGACTTGAAATAATACGCTCCTTTGGCGGCAATGGTTTGACCGAAGAAAACATGTGGGGTGTCAGAATTAGAGTAAAATAACCCACTTTCAGATTCCGTCCTCTCCAAACAAGCTTTGACTATCAGCAAATTAACTTCTCGCAAAATAACTCTTCGTTTCGCCCTTAACGAAACTTCGTTTTAATTTTCTAAAACTTGAATTCAATTTTCTAAAAC
>JAGBSA010000198.1 GCA_017632095.1 Bacteroidales bacterium
TTCTTAAATGTGCATATTTTAACTCTTTGGGGAAATATTGTGCATTTCGTCTCCTTTTAGTATTTTTGCAAAAACAAATATTTTTTAATAAATAGTTTGATCTTAAGGACTATATGTTGAAAATAATGTTTTAAAATTGATTTATTGCTATTGTCCGGGTTGTTTCTTGATTTTAAGTTTTGGCGGGCTCGATAGCAAATGTGCTTAGGTAAAATTATTAAATACTATTTATGAATACAAAACAACTTCTTGCAAAAGTTTCTTTTGCTTCTTTGTCGTTATTGTGTCTTTTCTCTTCTTGTGGTGTCGATGAAAGATATGACACCTCTAAAGAATTGGATAAGACTATTGGTCTTGGTAAGGGACTCTCTTTGCCAATAGGTTCTACTGAGAAAATCCTTTTGTCGGATTTGCTTGATGCTGAAAGTACTGATGTGCTTGAGGTTGATGAGTCGGGTAACTATTCTATTACTGCTAATGGTAGTTTTACTCCGGAAGCATTTAAGGTTGATGAGGTAGAGATTGCATTGGATGCAACCAGCTCTGAAACTCATTATGACTTCAAGCTTAATAATATCTTTGAAAATACAGATGATATTTCAACTCTTCCTTGGGAGATGCAGCAACAGATTATGAACAACAAGTATCCTTATACTGTACATAATGAGGTTGAGAATTCTTTGGAGTTTGATATTAATCAGACTGTGCCAGAAGAGATGCTTACATTGGCTAAGATGGATTTTAAAGAGCCGGTCAAAATGGTTTTGAGTCTGATTATCCAAAGTGAAAATTGGGAGTCAAATGAGTTGTTGATAGCTACTGAAAAACTCTATTTGAAATCAGAGGAATATTCCGGATTTGTTGTAGAAGTCCCCACATTCATTGTATTTGATGAGAGGGAAAAAGTTAAGGATGGTCGTTTGATTCTTGAGGGTGTTGCCAAGTACAGTGCTGATAAAAGAGCCTTGGTATATTCAAGGACTTATGATGTCGTAGGTCTTGATTTTACAGGTATGCCGGCCGGTTTCTTGCCTGTTAAGGATGGTAAGATCAGGGTTGCTGAGGATTTGTTTGCATACGGCTATCTTGAATCGGATGTAGTTTATTTTGACTATGCCGACAAGAACACTATTGCATCAGTAAATGTGCTTTGCGAAATGGCTTTTGACGATATGCCAATAAAGAATGTTGAGGGTAAATTCAATCCGAATATTTCACCGGTTGTGGAATTGATAGACTTGGATTTTGGTTCCGATATGGACTTCTTTAAGAATGCATATATTGATGTTCAGGATCCTTGCGTATATCTTACATTTGTTAATCCTATCGAAGCAGACATAAATGCCAAGACCTGCTTTATCGGTTTGGATGATGATGGCAATGTCTATGAGGGAGCACATCTTGATGCAGAACTCTCTTTTGAAGGAAATAAGACAAATAAGATTCTTGTGGATATGTATAATCGTCAGCTTTACGGTTATACAAACTGCGTTGTGGAGAATCTTGATAATTTGTTGAAGCATTTTCCAAGTGCTGTTGAAATAGATTTGAATACAAATATTGATACAACCAAAAATTCAACAATAGAATTGGGCAGTGACTTGCAGTTTTATGGTGAGTATGAGGTTGCAATTCCTTTGGCTTTTGACTCTTTGCGTTTGGAATATACACATACTATAAATGAGGTTTTGGGCGGTAATTTTAATGATATTACGGATGTTGACGGTATAACTCTTTCTTTTGATGTCTATAATACATTGCCGGTAGGTTTTGTTCCTGAAATTATCGCTTATGATGCAGAGCATAATGAAATAGAGGATGTTAAATTGGTTATTGATGGCGAGATAAAGAAAGGACAAGGTGCTGTAGATGGTGAGGTTGCTACTCCTGTTAAATCATCGGTGAAAGTAACAATTGAAGCACATAATGCTCATTTGAAAGATCTCGATAAGATTGAAATCAAATTGGCAGGTATCGGTGCCGGTGTATTCAATGCTAATGAGTATCTGCAGTTGAAAGATATACATTTGAACATCGATGGCTATATCACAATGGATTTGAATGATTAACTTGTATTATTAGTATTGTTATGAAAAATATCGTAAAAAAATATATTGGCATATTGCTTTTGTTGTGCGTCTCTTCAATCTCTTATGCTCAGACAGAATCTTTAAGCACCGGTTATTTTCTTGAGGGAAACCTTTATCGTTATCGTTTGAATCCTGCTTTTATGGGTGTTCGTGGTTATGTGGCATTCCCGGCAATTGGTAACGTGAATATGAACTTGGCTTCTAATGTTGGTCTGGCGAACTTCTTGTTTCCAACCAATGATGGTCGCTTGGCTTTATTTTTACATCCCGATGTAAGTGCTGATGATTTTAATTCTGCACTGAATGATGAAAATAAATTTGTTACAGGCGTTGATTTGAATATCGCATCGACCGCATTCTTTGCATTTGGCGGTTATAACACCATAGATTTGGTATTACATTCTCGTCTTGGTGTAAGTGTGCCACGTGACATGTTTATGTTTATGAAAGATATGGGGCACGAAGCATATAATGTTTCAGACTTGGGAGTATATACAAAAAATTATATTGATTTATCAATAGGACACTCTCACAAGATAACAAAAGATCTTACGATCGGTGCTCGTCTTAAGCTGCTTTTAGGTGTTGCTTATGCAGAACTTCTTATGGAGAAGATGGAGATGCAGATGAGTGATACCCAATGGTTGATCAATGCTAAAGGTCATGCGGCGGTTGCAGCCGGTTTTAAGTTTACAACCGATGAAAATGGTGTTGTGGATGCAATCGGTGATTTCAGACCCGGTATTAACGGTGTTGGATTTGGTGTGGATCTTGGTGCCACTTATGATTTGAGCAATGTCTTGACAAAAGGCCTCATTGTATCAGCTTCGGTTAATGATATCTCATTTATGAAGTGGAATAATGTTTCAAAAGCCGGTATCAATCCCGAATCACCTTATGTGTTTGACGGCTTTGATGCGTTGAGCATAGGTGAGGAAGGTGATGAGAGTGGCTCTGCTTTTGAACAGATAGGTGAGGATTTGAATGATTTCTTTGCATTTAGAGATATGGGCGTTGTTGATAAAAAAGAGATGCTTGGTGCGACATTGAATGTTGGCGTTGAGTATAAAATGCCTTTCTATGACAAGATGAGTGTAGGAGCTTTGTTCTCAAATCGTTTCGACAAACTTTCTCCTTTCACCAAAGGATCTTTGATGCTTAATATATCTCCGGCAAAAGTTTTTGATTTTGCTCTTAGTGGTAGTGTTTCTACCTACGGTTGGAATTGGGGTGCGATGATGAACTTCCACTGTACAGGATTCAATCTGTTTGTTGGTGCAGAGAACTTCATCGGTAAGGTAAGCAAGCAGTACGTACCTCTTGAAAAAACAAA
>JAGBSA010000199.1 GCA_017632095.1 Bacteroidales bacterium
AAAAGCGATGCTGCAAACAAGATAATGGAAATTGTTGAAGAGGCAAAGCTGACAGCCAACCAACAAGCAAAGAAAATCGTTATCGAATCTATACAGCGTACAGCCACAGAGAATGCAATAGAAAATACAGTTTCTGTTTTCAATCTTGAAAGTGAAGAAGTAAAAGGTAGAATCATCGGTAGAGAAGGACGAAACATAAGAACATTGGAAAATCTTACCGGAGTAGAAGTCATAATCGACGACTCACCTGATGCAATCTTACTTTCATGCTTCGATCCTGTGAGAAGAGAAGTAGCAAGATTGTCTTTACACAAATTGGTTACCGATGGACGTATTCACCCTGCAAGAATAGAAGAAGTAGTTGCCAAAACGAAAAAGCAAATCGAACAAGAAGTAATCGAAACCGGAAAGAGAACATGTATCGATTTAGGAATCGTCAATCTGCATCACGAACTTATCCGTATGGTAGGTAAGATGAAATATCGTTCTTCTTACGGACAAAATCTTCTTCAACACTCTCGCGAAGTTGCAAACCTATGTGCAACCATGGCAAGCGAGTTAGGCTTGAATCCAAAGATAGCTAAGCGTGCCGGATTGTTGCATGACATAGGTAAAGTTCCGGATAATGAACCTGAACTTCCACACGCAATTCACGGAATGAAGTTAGCAGAGAAGTTTAAGGAGAAACCGGAAATCAGCAACGCAATTGGTGCTCACCATGACGAGATTGAGATGCAGAGCCTTTACGCTCCGATAGTTCAAGTCTGCGATGCAATCTCAGGAGCAAGACCTGGAGCAAGACGAGAAGTCGTTGAAGCATACATAAACAGGCTAAACAAATTGGAAGAAATGGCTATGAGCTATCCGGGCGTCGTTAAGACTTACGCAATCCAAGCAGGACGTGAACTAAGAGTGATAGTATCAGCAGAAAAAGTCTCAGACCAAGAGGCAAACCAAATATCGTTCGATTTATCGAAGAAGATACAAAACGAAATGGTCTTCCCGGGAATGATAAAGGTAACAGTTATCAGAGAGACGAGGGCAGTAAATTACGCAAAATAAAAATTCAAAAGCATATTTACAGCATAGGCGGAGTGGCGTTTGAAAACCACTCCGCCTATTTCTTTTTTTAGTTTCATACATACTTCGTTTCCATAAAATAAAACGGCAATTCATTCCGCTGAAAACAAGAGTTGTAACCCCAGAATCAAATATTGTTTTTTCGGTAAATTAAATCCATGATTGTAGAGTGAAATTTTCTTTGTATTTTTGCAATCACAGAGGGAATAGATTATGCTTTTAGATGAATTAAACGACGAACAACGAGCTGCGGCAGCACAAACCGAAGGAGCGGTTATGATAGTTGCCGGAGCAGGTTCGGGAAAGACACGCACACTTACATACAGAGTAGCACATTTGCTTGAAAAGGGAGTATCACCTTTTTCAATACTTTTGCTGACCTTTACCAATAAAGCAGCCAAAGAGATGAGAGAAAGAATCGAATCTTTGGTTGGTAACGGTGCAAAGTCTATACTCATGGGTACATTCCACTCTGTAGCAGCCAGAATTTTGAGGCTTGAGGCCGAAAAGTTGGGCTACACCAAAAATTTCGTGATATACGACACCTCAGACAGCAAAACACTACTCAAAAACATAATAAAGGACCGTTGTTTCGACTCAAAAATCTATGTACCCTCATTTGTGTTGGATAGAATCTCCAAAGCAAAATCGTCATTAATTTCGGCAGCCGAATATGCAGAAGATCCGATAAGGCGTACCGAAGATGCAGTGGCAGGCAAGCCAGCAATAGCAGAACTCTACTTAGAATACGAAAGACGATTGAAGAGAGCGGTTGCAATGGACTTTGACGACCTATTGTTCAATCTTTATAGACTGCTGACACTTGACCCATCGGTTGCAGATAAATACAGCCAACGATTTCGTTACATAATGGTTGATGAGTACCAAGACACAAACCATGCACAGTATCTCATAGTTAAGAAACTTGCATCAAGACATAAAAACGTTTGTGTCGTGGGTGACGATGCTCAAAGTATATATGCCTTTCGTGGAGCGAATATTCAAAATATATTAAACTTCAAAAAAGACTACGAAGACGTAAGAATCTATAAACTCGAACAAAACTACCGCTCCTCACAAAACATAGTTAATGCAGCCAATTCGGTAATCGATAAAAATCTTGACCGAATAAAGAAAAATGTTTGGACGTCCAATCCTGAGGGTGAGAAGATTACCTTCAAGCAATTGCCGAGTGATAGAAACGAGGCAGAGGAAGTATGTAACAGAATCAAGGAAAAGAAATCTGAAACCTCATGTTCCTATGGCGATATTGCAATACTATATCGAACAAACAGCCAATCAAGAGCATTTGAAGATGCTTTAAGGTTGAAAAACGTGCCATACGTATTATATGGAGGCATTTCATTCTATTCGAGAAAAGAAATCAAAGACGTACTTGCATATTTTCGATTAGTGGTTAATCATCATGACGATGACGCATTTGCAAGAGTGGTCAATTATCCACAAAGAGGAATCGGTCAAACCACAATCGATAGGCTGAAAATAGCAGCAGATGCTATGAATTGTTCGTTATTTGTAGCCGCATCTTGTGAAAACTTGGAGCAATTCGGAATAAAGGGAGCTACCTCGAGCAAACTATCTGACTTCTGTGCCTTTATCAAATCTTGTTCAGTGGATTTATACAACGAAGATGCTCTCACACTTGGTGAAAAGATAATACACAGAAGCAGAATCATTGATGCACTTAAGGAAGAAGATAAATTGGAAAGCAAGGATAGGGTAGAAAATGTCGAAGAATTGATAAACGGACTCCAATCCTTTGTAACCTTAGAAGATACTCATATAATAGACGAACTTACCGGAGAAATGGTCTCTGTGGAGCAAAGAACGCTTGATGTATTCCTGCAACAGATTTCTTTGATTAGTGATATGGACAAAGAAGATGATAATCCGGACAAAGTATCTTTGATGACAATACACAGCTCCAAAGGGTTGGAATTTGACCATGTGTTTATAGTCGGCATGGAAGAAAACCTGTTCCCTTCAACTCTGTGTTTGGCTTCACGAACAGAACTTGAAGAAGAACGAAGACTGTTTTATGTTGCATTGACTCGAGCAAAACAATCTGTCTTTCTTTCCTCTGCAACAATGAGATATAAATTCGGACAAGTTGTCTTCTCGGAAAAGAGTAGATTTATAGACGATATAGACACCCAATATCTATCCGGAGATGGTGTGAAAAAAGCCTTGCCTATTTCCGCATCTTCAACTCAATTACCTAAAAAGAAATTACCAATTACACAAAAGAAGAGTCTGCCAATCACAAGTTTGAGTAAAAACATTCTGACCAAACAAGCCACAAATGAACCTGTGGGAGAGATGTTGAAAATAGAGGAATGTCAAGAAGGATTAAAGGTTTGGCATTCTAAGTTCGGAACAGGTGTAATCAAAACCTTGGAAGGAAAAGGATTAGATACCAAAGCAGTTGTGGAATTTGAGTGATTGGGAGAGAAAACTTTAATATTACGATTTTCTAAATTGAAAAAAATAGAACAATGAAATATAACACTCAGAGTAAAAAGCTGATAGTGCCGGAGTATGGAAGAAATATCCAAGGGCTTGTTGATTATGCCATGACAATAGAGGATAGAGAAAAAAGAAACTTTTATGCCAATGTCATAGTTTATGCAATGGCTCAGGTTAATCCCGGTGTCAAAGAATCAACCAACTACAAACATAAGCTGTGGGACCATTTATTCATAATGTCCGACTATAAACTTGATGTGGATTCTCCATTCCCCAAACCAATTCCTGAAGAGGTTGAATCAAAGCCGGAACGTCTAAACTACAAATCTTCGGTTATACGTTTCAGACCTTATGGTAAGTTGATTGAAAATATGATTGACAAAGTCATAGAATTGCCTGAGGGTGAGGAAAAGAAGACTCTTATAGAGATGATTGCACAACACTTGAAGAAATCTTATCTTCAATGGAATATAAACAGCTGTGATGATGAGATGATTTTAAGTCATTTTGAACAACTCTCACATGGTCAATTGAAACTTAATGAAGATTTCAAGCTACATAGTACAAAGAAACTGTTGAACGACCATTCATCTGGCAAAAACAAGAATTACTCTCAACAACAACAGAATAAGAAAAAACAAAATAATAAATCAAAAAAATAAAACCGCATGAGCTCTTTTGAAATAGTAGGAGGTAAATCTCTTAGTGGAGAAATCTATCCACAGGGTGCAAAAAATGAGGCATTGCAAGTTATATGTGCTGTTCTTTTAACAGAAGATGAGGTAACGATTGAAAATGTTCCAAACATCAGAGACGTAAACAAGCTGATTGAATTGTTGGAATATTTGGGTGTAAAGGTACATAAAACCGCTACAGACACATATAGCTTTAAGGCAGATAGAGTTGAAATCGATAGAATCTACACCGAGAGATACGAACAAATGGCTGCATCGCTTAGAGGTTCGGTTATGTTGGTTGGACCGATGTTAGCACGTTACCAAAAGGCGTATATCCCAACTCCGGGGGGAGATAAAATCGGTAGAAGAAGATTAGATACCCACTTTACAGGATTTGAGAAACTTGGAGCAAAGGTTGAATACTCTATGTCAAAGAAAGCTTATGAGGTAAACGGTGAACATCTTAAAGGAACTTATATGCTGTTGGACGAAGCCTCTGTTACAGGTACTGCAAACATAATTATGGCTGCAGTTTTGGCAGAAGGCACAACTACAATATTTAATGCAGCTTGTGAACCTTATCTTTATCAACTTTGTACAATGCTTAACAATATGGGTGCAAAGATTTCGGGTGTCGGAAGCAACCTTTTGACCATCGAAGGAGTGAGTTCGCTTAATGGTTGCAAACATAGATTGTTGCCGGATATGATTGAGGTTGGTAGTTTCATAGGTTTGGCAGCTATGACCAAGTCTGATATAACTATTAAAGACGTAAACATAAAGCAACTTGGCATAATCCCGGACACATTCCGTCGTTTGGGTATCAAGATAGAAGAAATCGGAGACGATTTGCACATACCGGCTCAGGAAATCTACGAAGTGGAAAAATTTATGGACGGTTCGATAATGACTATTTCCGATGCACCATGGCCGGGATTTACACCCGATTTGATAAGTATTGCTTTGGTGGTTGCAACACAAGCAAAGGGTAGTGTGCTTATTCATCAAAAGATGTTTGAAAGTCGATTGTTCTTTGTCGATAAGTTGATAGACATGGGCGCTCAGATAATTTTGTGCGACCCACACAGAGCAACAGTGATAGGTTCCGAGAGAAAATATCCTTTGAAAGGCGTAAGAATGACCTCACCTGACATTAGAGCAGGGGTAGCCTTACTTATAGCTGCTTTATCAGCCGAGGGAACAAGTATAATCGACAATATCGAACAAATAGATAGAGGTTATCAAGATATAGACCTTAGATTGCAAAAATTAGGTGCAAGTATTAGAAGATTGTAGCTTATGGATATAAAAGTGTATTTTAATTCTGTTGATACAGAGTGCTTGGGGTGTGAAGAATTGTCTGAAGATACTATGTTCAGAATGATTCAGATTAACAGCAAACGTAATCCGTTTGAAATGGATTTAAGTTGTGTTGAAGCAGATATTGCCATTGTCGGAGTGGGAGAGGAGTCTGAGTTGTTCACAGGAGCAGATATCATAAGAAAACAATTCTATGCCTTAAAGCAACATAGAAAGCGTATCAAGATAGTTGATTTGGGTAACATAAAAATTGGAAAAACCCAAAAGGATACCTATTCAGCTATGGCAGATGTTTGTTCTTGTTTGTTGCAAAACAGAGTTATACCATTGATTCTTGCAAAGAGTAACGATTTAGCAATAGGCAACTATATGGCTTATGAACAAATCGGACAGATTATAAATGTCTTCAATCTGGATAGTGAGATAGATTTTAAGGAAATAAAAGAGGAAATCGATGAAACCAACTATCTTACATATATGTTCTGCAATCAACCGAACTACCTTTTCAATTATACTCACGCAGCCTATCAATCATATTTCGTAGTTCCGGAGTTGATTGACTTGATGGATCAGATGAGGTTTGAAACTTATAGGTTGGGAGCGGTTCAAAACAAAATCGAATGTACAGAACCATTGATAAGAAATGCCGATATGGTGATTGCCGATGTCAATTCTATAAGGGCGTCAGATGCACCAAGCAGTCAAAATCCTCATGGCTTGTACGGAGAGGAGTTCTGTAAGATTGTGAACTTTGCAGGCATGAGTGACAAACTTACATCGATTGGTTTCTATGGTTATAGACCGGAATATGATACTGATTTCAGAACAGCCAAATTGGTATCGCATGCAATGTGGTATTTTATTGAGGGATACAATTGGAGAAAGAACGATTTTCCATACAAAGACCAAAAGAACTACTACAAATTCAGCGTCTTGATGCCTAATGATATAAATATAGTATTCTATAAGAGTAAAAAGAGTGAGCGTTGGTGGATGCAGGTAAGTTGTCCTGACGAATTGCAAGAAAAATATTTGAGACACTTCCTGATACCTTGCACCTACGACGACTATAAAGAAGCAATGGAAGGACAATTGCCCGAAAGGTGGTTGTTGGCATATAATAAGTTGAATTTGTAATCAAATCTCAGCAAAATAAAACTTGATTTTAGTGTGCTGAAATCAAGTTCTGTAATAACAAAATCAAGTTTGGATAAAACAATATTAGTAAAAAAAACGTTTTATCCTTTGCAGATATTTGTAAAAGTACTATATTTGCAAATTGAATAATTAGTGTAATTAAATAAATTCTCACAAAAAACAACAAAAAAATGAAAAGAACATTATTAGCGTTGGCGTTGTTGCTTGGTACTAGTGGAGCTTTTGCACAAATAGGTATCAAGGCAGATGCTCTTAAAGTAACGCCTAAGACAAGTGTTGAAAGATCAGAAATTTATCAACACGTTAAAAAACAAAAGCAAAACAATGGAAGAAAAGATTTGAATGTTACAGCATTCTGTGATTTCTCTGATGCTTCTGCATTTACATCTTACACAACTATCACAGGAATGGGTTGGAAGGTAATGCCGGATATGAACTCTACATGGGGACCTGAAAATGATTTTATGTTCGTTAATTTCTTGGAATGTAATCAAGATGGTTTCTGGTTCTTTACCGAAGATTACGCATCAAGATTTAGCATGGCTCCATCTGGAGAAAACGGATTCGCATACTTAGATATGTTGGGAATTTGGAAAGCAGGAATGCATAATTCAGACCTTGAAGCGTCAATGACTTTCTCTACACCGCTTGAAACATACGGTTTGGGTGGAGTTGATATTTATTTCAACCAATATTTGATGAGATTTAACAATGACCGTTATTTTGTTGATTGGAGTAATGACCCAACTTTCGCAACTTATGATTCAATCGAAATCAACACAAGAGGTGTGGAAATGGACGTAAATACTTCTTTCTTGGGTACAAAACGTGTAACTCTTCCAGGAGGTACTTTCAATGCAAATGCTGTTGGAGCAACTGAAGATCAACAAACTTACATCAGATTGCGTGCAACTTCACCTGCTATAGAAGTTGGACAAAATCAACCTCACGGATATTTCTGGATAGTTGATGATATGTCTTATACAGAAGTTCCAGAAGATAGAGTTGAGGCTACTTTCTCTGCTTACTATGCAAATGCTTACCACATCATTCCAGAAGGTTTGCAAATGGATACCTTGGTTCACTATTCTATTCTTGAAAACACAGGTGCTAATGCTTACGAAAGAGCACAAGTCAAGAACATAATCAGCACAAGAACTATTGAAGGTGAAGGAGAAGAAGCTCACTATGTTTACACTTACCACAGCGAAAACGTTTCTGAAGAAGCTGCTTTGGCAAATGTAATGGAAAGAATTATTGAATATAACGAGGCTGAACCTCCAGTTCCAATTGATACAACTCAACAACGTTACAAAGAATTCTACGCTTGGTCAAACACTTTGCCAAGTGAACTTGGAGAATACTCTATCGCAAGTGTTATCGCAGTAGGTGATGAAATTAAATCTAAATTAGACGATACTACTTTCTTCGAAGTTGCTGGTCCTATGGTTTCAAACGAAACTCACTATCGTTGGGCTAAGGATAGAGACCTTGCAGTTGAAAAAGGTATCTTTACTTATGGTTGGGTTTACCAAGATGGTTACAACTATTTAACAGACGATGCTCCTTACGGAATTGAAGGATATGAAGTTTGTTTGCCTTTCGCAACAAATGCAAACAACACAACTGAAAGATATATCAAGGGTGTTGAAGTAGTTCCTGCTTTGGACTCTTGTTTGGCTGGTTCAGTAATTAGAGCTAAATTGAGAATGTTTAACAATGGAGCAGACGGACAAGAAGTTACTTATGACAACATGATTATCGAAGTTGAAGATGAATGGGGTATACCTGTTGAATCTTATGATTATCACGTTCAACCAAGCGATTTGAACAATGGTCTTTGTATTGATCCTGACTATTTGGACGTTATCGGACCAGAAGGAGAAACTGCGTTCAAGTCTATCTACATGGAATTCCCTAACAGCGTAAGATTGAACCCTGGTGATGTATATTATGCTTGTTATCAAATGGCTGAAACTGGTAAATTCGCAGTTGCAACTGACGACTCTCAATTAGGAACATTCGGTTCAGGAGATGGTTACTGGCATACTTTGATGTTGGTATTCCAACCAAACATCAATGCTCGTTTTGCTTGGGGTGGTGATATCTACTCTCCATCTACAGCTGACGGAAAGACTCCTATGATTCGTATGATTTTGGGAACTACAGCTTCATTGCAAGAAGAAGTTGCTTTGACTTCATCTTTGAATGCTTATCCTAACCCTGCTGCTAACGAAACAACAATTTCTTACTCTTTGAACAGAAGTGGTGATGTTAACATCGTTATCACTGACATCATGGGTAGAACTGTTAAGACTATGAACCAAGGTTCACAAGTTGCAGGAACTTCTTACAATGTTAATTTGAACACTACTGACTTGGCAAACGGAACTTACTTCTACACATTGTCAGTTAATGGTGAAAAACAAACTAAGAAATTCGTTGTAAACAGATAATAAAAACTCTGTTTCAAACATACAAAAGAGGGGTGTCAAAAAAGGCACTCCTCTTTTTTTTTGTTCCCTCTGATTTTGTGAATAAGAATTTTTCTTGTAACTTTGCCATCTTGTTTTGAATAAAAAACCGGACTGAATTTATGAAGAAAAACATAGGAATATTACTTGCATTGATTGCAATATCTATTGGTTCTGTATTTGCAAATCCAGCAGATACAACAATGAAAACACAGATTCAAAAGGATAAAAGGGTGTTGGATTTCTATCTTTTTGGAGATGAGTGGGTGAATTGGGCTAAAACAACAGACGGATATACATTGGTGTTAAATGAGAACGGAGAATATTGTTATGCTTATCAAGATGCAGAACAAAAACTTCGAGCTTCAAATTTTGTTGCAACCAATCCTTCGGAGCGAACTGCTGAAGAAAACGCTTTTCTTAGAACTATATCAAAGGGATTGAAATATTCCACAAATCAAATAATAGAAACAAGGTCTAAAGTAGAAATTTCATTAAAAGCATATCCAACAACAGGAAGTAACAATTTGTTAGTTATCTTGGTGGAATTTCCGGACAGATTGTTCACATACACACAGACAGAATTCCAAAACCTAATGTCTCAACCGGGTTATTCAGTTGATGGTTCAACTGGAAGTGTTAAGGAATATTTTCATGATTGTTCTATGGGACAACTTAATTTGAATCCAACCGTAGTAGGTCCTGTTACAATGAGTCATGAAATGGCATATTACGGAGCCCCGGGTCCAAGTTTTGTTGATGTGAATCCCAAGGCTATGGTTTCGGAAGCCTGTGCCTTGGTGGACTCTCAGATAGATTTTACACAGTTTGACATGGATAATGACGGCTATATAGATGCGGTACATATTATTTTTGCAGGAGCACCTCAATCAAGAACAGGCGAAGTCAATGCAATATGGCCACATCGTTGGGCTGTAACAGAGTATGATGACGTTGCAAGGGTATTTGACGGCAAAACATTGGGAGATTACTCTTGTTCAGGTGAAAAAAGAGCTGCTTTGATGGACGGAGTTGGTACTATATGTCATGAATTCGGTCATGTGTTGGGATTACCTGACTTTTACGATACCGACTATGAAGAAACAGGGGGAGATGCTCCGGCTTTATCGCAGTGGAGTGTGATGGCATCGGGAAGTTATAACAACAATGGTAATACGCCTGCCGGATTTAATGCAAACGAACGTTATAAGCTCGGTTGGTTGTCTTTAGATACATTGACAATAGCAGATAATTATTCATTACCATCTCTAATTGATAGCAACAAAGCCTATGTTATAACCACACCATACGAAAACGAATACTTTATTTTGGAAAACAGATTGCAGACCTCTTGGGACGAACATATACCTGCAAGCGGTATGTTGATTTATCACATAAAAGACGAAGGAGATTATTGTATAAATTGTAATCCATCTTACCAACGTTGTGATATCGAGGAGGCTGACAGAAGCGAATCTTCAAATACTTTGGGTACAGACGTATTTCCAAATCCTCAAAGCAATAATTTCTTTACCGACTATGCAAATCCGAACAGTAAATTGTGGTCAGGCGAATCTCTAAACAAACCTGTAAACCAAATAACAAGAGATACAGTTGATGGAATGATATATTTTAACTTTATGATACCTGATAGTGCTGCTGTTATCGGAACCTTGAATAACAGGGAGACGATTTCAACAATATCTATCAAACTTAATGGAGTTGAATACTATGAAGGTTTGTATGATTACACAATTAAAGGTTTTGCAATCGACACTCAAAGTAATTTTTCTACACAAAGTTTCTTTTCTGCCAACATACATAATGGCGATACTTTTGCTTTGGTTGCCAATAACTTAAATTACGCAACTGATTATTGGTATAGAGCTGCTTATGTTTCGGCTATTGATACCGTTTATGGAAATGTGTATAATTTCCGCACAGGAGACGGACAACCAATATTGAGAACAATTAACGCAAGCAATGTTGGATTAACTTCATTTACTGCAGGAGGAAAGAAACTTCAAGACGGCGATTTTCCAATATTGGAGTATGGAATATATTACGACACAATACAAAATTTAGATTCTACAAGCAATGTTATATCATTTCAAGGAGAATTGACGGAATTTAGTGTAAATATTGAAAATCTTGAACAAGCAACAAAATACTACTATGTCGCTTATTGTAAAACAGCTTTTTAATAGAAAAACTCTTAATATTTTTCATTCGCCCACCGTCCTTTATTTTTTATTTGAAAAGATTTTTATAAATTTTGTAAATAAGGAGTTTTCCTTATTCTCCTCGTTAACTTTAAGTTGATTTAAAAGTTCCTCTTTTAAAGTTACCGAATTAAAATCGCGTTTAAT
>JAGBSA010000200.1 GCA_017632095.1 Bacteroidales bacterium
ACTGGATGTGGACTCGTCATTCAGCTGACTTTTCAGTGTTTAGAGTTTACGCAGAAAAGAATGGAAAACCTGCAAAATACTCTAAGGATAATGTTCCTTTGAAACCAAAACACTATTTGCCAATTTCTTTGAAAGGTGTGAAGAATAATGATTTTGTTATGGTAATGGGATTCCCTGGAACAACAGATAGATTCCTTACTTCTTATGGAGTAGAACAAGCAATCGATGTTTACAACCCATCAGTCGTTACAGCAAGAACTGCTTTGCGCGAAGTAATGGAAGCAGATATGCAACAAGAACCAAGAGTTCGCATTCAATATGCAGCTAAATTTGCATCATTGTCTAACTATTGGAAGTTTTATCAAGGTCAAACCAAGTGTTTGAAAAATCTTGACGTAAAAGGAACTAAGCAAGCTTTGGAAAAACGTTTCGAAAATTGGGTTGCAGAAAATCCTACAAGAGTTAGCGAATACGGAAATGTGATTAAAGACTTATCAGAGGGCTATGCAGCAACCAATGAGTTCGATTACTTACGCGTTTATACCAATGAAGCAATCTTAAGAGGCGCTGCAGTGTTCTCAGTTGCGAGACAATTGAAGCCACTTGAAGAAGAATTGCTTAAAAACGGCAAAAGCGACAAAGCAAAGTTGATTGCAGAGAGATTAAAGGAGAAATTCGAAGAAATTTTCAAAGATTACAACATCATAACCGAAGAAAAGCTTTTCGCAGCCGGCCTTGACGTATATTTTCGTAACGTTCCAATACTTCATCAAGACGCAGACTTCTTGGCAAACGCCTTTAGAAATGGCTATAACTTCAAACAGATAGCAGAAGATATGTATAAGACATCTCAATTGGTGTCTTTGGAGAGTGTAAACAAGCTTTTAACAAACTTAGATGTTACTCAAATATCAAACGATCCTGCATATATTTTGACAAATCAGTTTGTAAATAACCTTAACTCAAAAATGACAACAATTCGTCCATTCAGAGAAAAACTTGATAGAGCAAATCGTTTGTTTGTAAAGGGAGTTATGGAAATGGATAGCAAAAAACACTTTGCACCAAATGCTAACTTGACAATTCGTTACACTTATGGACAAGTAAAAGACTACAAACCGATGGATGGAGTTACTTATAACTACATCACAACCTTAGATGGAGTAATGGCAAAAGAAGATAACTCATCTTGGGAGTTCACAGTGCCATCTAAATTACGTCTTTTGTATGAAACCAAAGACTATGGTCAATATGCAGAAAACGGTTCTGTGCCTTTAGCCTTTATTTCCAACTTAGACATTACGGGAGGTAACTCGGGTTCTCCAACAATCAATGCAAAGGGAGAGTTGGTTGGTATAGCATTTGACGGAAACTGGGAAGCAATGAGCGGAAACATCGCATTCAATCCTGATTTACAAAGATGTATATCAGTAGATATTCGCTACGTTCTTTTCATTATCGACAAGTACGCAGGAGCTACAAACTTGATAAAGGAAATGAAGATTGTTAAATAAGACAAGAAACGACTAAAACAAGTGTTTAAGGTTTTGTAACTTAATAGCAATATATTGTTTCAAAGCCTTAAACACTCTTTTTTTTGACACAATAGAACCTTATGCCGAATCAATTGAAAGCAGGTGCAATTCTCACCTATGTAACGCTGTTTCTAAATAGTGCAATAGGCTTAATATATACACCATTCTTGACTTTGAAACTTGGACAAGCCGAATACGGATTGTATTCCTTGGTTGCATCTGTCGTAGGTAGTCTTACGGTGCTTGATTTCGGCTTTGGCAATGCCTTGATTCGCTATACGGCAAAACTAAGAGCCGAGAAGAATGAACAAAAGCTAAAAGAAATGTACGGAATGTTCTTTATAATATTCTGCGGCATTGCTTTGTTGGCTTTAATCATAGGAATGGTGGTTTATTTCAACACAGAGAACATCTTTTCTCAAAATATGACAAGCGAGGAATTGAGAAAGATGAAAATAATGCTTCTTTTGATGGTATTCAATCTCTGTTTCACCTTTGTGATGAGCGTGTATCGCTCAATCATAGTAGCCTATGAAAGATTTATATTCCAAAAAGTAATCAACCTTATAAGGATTGTGTTGAATCCTTTGGTGATGGTGATATTCCTACTCTTCGGATATAAAGCCATAACCATGGTTGTGCTTCAGACAATCTTCAATGTGCTGACTCTTTTAGCCGATTACTATTATTGTAAACGCAAATTAAACATACAATTCGTTTTTGGAAAGTTTGATTCTGCCTTTTTGAAAGAAGTTTCTCTCTATTCGTTTTGGATATTCCTCAATGCAATAATGGATAAAATCTATTGGAGCTTGGGACAAGGCGTTTTGGGAGTTTATTGCGGTACAAAAATCGTTGCAATCTACGGAATAGCCATACAATTGCAACAAATGTACATGTCATTCTCGACAGCAATTTCCGGAGTCTTGCTTCCAAAAATCACATCTATGGTTTCGGTAAGCGGAAACGAAAAAGCGGTGAGTGAACTCTTTATAAAAACAGGACGTTTGCAGTTTATAATTATGTCTTTTGTACTTTGCGGATTTACTTTGTTTGGAAGACAATTCATAGAACTTTGGGTTGGGGAAAGCTATTCTCAAGCCTATGTTATATGTCTTCT
>JAGBSA010000201.1 GCA_017632095.1 Bacteroidales bacterium
CAATAGATGCCGACTCCATTCCTTTTTTATTAAAAAAAGGTTGTGCTACAATATTGGAAACAATAAAACTAAAGAGCAGTGTGGTGAAGAAGAATTTTTTCATTTCTTTTTTTGATTTTTACTGTTTTCTCCGAGTGAACAAGCAGCAAGGCAAGTGACAGCCAAAGCCAATAACCAAACAGCCTCTTCTACAGCTATTTTGTGCATACCGAGTAGTGTGAGTACGCCTAAACCTAACCCCAATGCTACGCAGCGAAATACAAGTAGTGGTAAGAATTTATTCATAACGTTTTCTTTTTCCGACAAAATTACAATTTCTCTGCCGGATATGAAAATACAAAAAACTCCGCTCTTTCTTACGATAAGCGGAGTGTAAACGGTCGGTTTTTAATGAGATTATTCTACATTATTAACCTCGACTGAATAATTCCCATCCACAACAATATTTGTGAGGATAAAATCAGTTGGAACGTATGCATCTTCTCCTGGACAAGCAAAAAAAGCAAATCCGATAATAGGTAATATACATAAACCAAAACAACATCCAAATACTATAGCTTCAGTTCTTTGATTCTCTCCAGCTATGGTCTTAGAACCTTGTAATTGAATCTTTTGTCCGTCAATAGCTGTTGTGTATTTAGGCTTTAAGGTTATAATACCTTCTTTTCCCATACCTTTAGGTTTTGTGCTCTCAACATCAACAACTACAGGAGTCCCTCTTTCTATGAATAGATTTCCCTTTTTGTCCCAGACATCATTATCAACAATTGCTTGTACACTTGTTTGTGTGTTTTTTGCTCCTTTTTTAGTTGACAATTCTTCCAATATACGTATTGATACGTAAGTACCACTTTTTAATGTTGCAGTTGTATTTGCGAGAATTTGAACACAAATAATTTGTGATAAAAAGAAGAAAGCAATAAGTCTTTTATGTTTTAATATCTTATTCATAATCTATTTTAATTAAAAATTCCCTCACTTCAACGGCTTCGGGGTTCTCCGTAAGTCTCATTTCTTAAAGACGTACGCACATAAAAAACGTGAGACTTTATACTTTTCTTCGGATTCCGAGGTCTTCGACTACCTATCACCCCAAATACAAGAATAAATCCCACGTAGCATCTACGTGAGTTAGATTTTTTATTCTTTGGGGTAATTCTGAAATTGTCGAAGTTTCGGAATCCCGAATAAAAAGCTAACGCTTTCCAATTATTTTCAAGATGTGCGTATCACATATACGCTTTTATATCATAGGCAAAATGTTTTTTAATGGTTATTCAATATGTAAAGTTTTTATGCTTTTTCAATAAAAATATTCACTACAAAATCTTCGAAGTCAAGCGGTGTAGGGTTATCTATTTTCTCCACCACGCAGAGCGAAGTAGCCAACACTTGCGAAGCGATGTAATCTTTGTGATTTTCTACGGCTTCGGTTATCTCTTTGCGTGCTTCGATGTTCACCGATATTTTGTCAGTGATTTCGTAACCGCTTGTTTTTCTGATGTTTTGAATTCGGTTGACGAGTTCACGAGCAATACCTTCTTGTCTCAATGCTTCGGACACTTCTATGTCGAGAGCAATGGTCAAGTTGCCTTCGTTGGCTACGAGCCAGCCTGGCATATCTTCTGTAGCAATTTCTACATCGGCAATTTCTATGCAAACCTCGCCACTTGCCAAAGCGAGCAAGATGCTTCCTTGTGTTTCGATTGTGGCAATCTCTTCTTGTGCAAGCCCTGCAACGGCAGCGGCAATCTCCTTCATTTGTTTGCCATATTTTTTACCTAATGTTTTGAAGTTTGGCTTGATGCGTTTCACCAATTTGATGGTAGAGTTTTCGTCGGTAACCACCTGAAGTTCTTTGATGTTTACTTCCGTCTTAATCAAATCGGCAACATGTTGCAATTGCTTCAACACCTCTTCGCTCGAAACAGGAATAACAGCTTTTTGCAATGGCTGACGCACTTTTTTGTTGGCTTTTTTGCGAAGTGCCAAAATCATAGAAGTAGCTTGCTGTGCAAGTTGCATACATGCTTCGAGGTTTTGCGAAATAAGTGCTTCGTTGCATTTTGGGAAGTCGGTCAAATGTACCGAGCCCTCTCCCGGTAAATCGCAATACAAACGGTCTGCATAGAATGGAGCGATAGG
>JAGBSA010000202.1 GCA_017632095.1 Bacteroidales bacterium
AACGGTTCTGCCAAACGGTTAGCTGGCAAAGGCTTGATTTCATTTCCTGTTACAGCACAACCACAGCACTCTCTGTTTTCCAAAACTGGTTTTGTTTCAGTAAGATTTGGATATTGGTTTGTTCCAAGTATTGTTTTCTTACGCATAGCAACTTCTTTTGCTCTCTTAGCTGCTGTTTCTGCTATTGCGTCTTGTACCAATCCTGCTTTGATTGATGCTATGAATCCGCCTTTTTCTTCAAGTTCCTTGAATATTTCCCAAGCCTTTTCTGCTAAAGCATTTGTTAAGCTTTCTATATAGTAAGAACCTGCTGCCGGGTCAACAACTTTGTCCAAATAAGATTCTTCTTTCAACAATATTTGTTGGTTTGTTGCGATACGAGTTGAGAATTCGTCTGCTTTTTTGTAAGCTACGTCAAATGGATATACTGATATAGAGTCAGCACCTGCTATTGCAGCTGACATTGTCTCAGTTGTAGTTCTCAACATGTTTACATAAGGGTCGTAGATTGTCTTATTGTAGAATGAGTTCTCTGCATGAATGTGTAATTCGTAAGCTGTAGCACATTGTGGGTTGTATTGCTCAACAATCTTTGTCCACAACAATCTTGCAGCTCTTAGTTTTGCTATTTCCATAAAGTAATTGCTTCCTGTAGCAAACGACAATACCATTCTATATCCTACAGAGTGAGCTGCAATTCCTTTTTGTGTCAAATTGAACATGTATTCGTTAGCTGCAGAAAGGGTGTATGCCAATTCTTGAACGATAGCTGCTCCTGCGTTATTGAAAACATTTCCATTTACTGTGATAACATCAAATGCTGGAATGTTTTCTCTAACCAATTGCATTATGGTAAGGATTTCTTCGTAACGTTTTTCCAATCCGCCTCCGCAGAATTCACCTTTTCTCAATGCACATGTGTATGGGTCAAAGTTGATAGAACCTTGTACTTTTGCTGTATCAATACCTTGAGCCTTTACTTCGTCTATGAACAATTTGATTGTTTCAAGATAGTCTTCTGATTTTATAAAGTTAATCTTAACTGCAGTAAGGTCGATGCCATTTAACAAAGCCTTCATGTCTGCTGCAGTCTTAACATTCTTTGCAACCAATCCCAAAGATGTTACACCTCTTTTCAAACCTGCCAATGCAATTGCGTTAGCTGTTGCTATGTCGCATTCTCTTACGTCTTGACGAACGTCCCATGCGTTTGTGGTTTTCTTGTAACCTCTTACAAAAGGTGCTTCTGCTGGGTTTCCATTCAAGTATTCCAATGTAGCCAAATCCTCTGCTCTGTAATATGGCTTAACATCGAACCCTTCCAATGTTTTCCAAACCAACTTTTTCTCGTAATCAGCTCCCTTTAGGTCTTTTATGATTACGTCTTCCCATTCTTTTGTACTTACTTCGGGAAATTCCGCAAATAGCTTATTATTTTCCATTATCTTTTAAGTGTTTATTTTCTCTTTAATCAGTCTGCAAAGTTATGAAGATTTTACTATATAACCCAATTATTTTTAATAAAATTTCGCTTTATTGTGGCTTTTAGTTGTTTGTTTTGGGTTTTTAATTCCTTTGCAATGGAATTTGTCTTGTTTTTTAGTCATTTTACCAAAGAAAGTATCGACAATAACAACTCTTCGTTTCAGCAAATTATTTCTTTGTTTTAATTTCTTGAAATCAAGTTTTAATTCACTGATTCTTCGTTTGATAAACTCATCTTTTTACTTCACTTTGAAGCATACTCGTTAGGATATAGAAAAAACCGTGTATTGCGATCGCTCAACAATACACGGAAAGAAATTATGAAAAAATTAAAATTAATTTTTCTTCTTATTTAGCTCCTGTAAGTTCTTTTACTTTTGCTACATCGGCGGCTTGTCCTGCTTTATCGCCAAGTTTACCTTTTGTATTGGCTCTGTACTTGTAAGCATTTACGTGTTTAGGGTTCAATTCTATTGTTTTGTCAAAGTCGGTCAAAGCACGCTTGAAGTCATTTGCCTTAAAAGCAGCCACACCTCTGTTATAGTAATAGTTAACGTTGCTTGGATTCAACTCAATCAAAAGAGTATAGTCGGCAACCTCCTCAGCATATTTCTTTAACATCTTGTTACAAGCTGCTCTTGAGGAATAAAGTTTCTCTGTTATCATTCCCAATTGTTCTGCTTTTGAAAAATCTTCTATGGCCTTAGCTATGCTTTCCGGAGTCTTCAAAGAGTATTGAGCAAATCCTCTATCGTAGTAGAATTCAGGCTTTTCATTCAATGCTATTGCAGAAGTCAAATCAGCGATAACTGCATTCCAATCTTTTTGTATTGCATATGCCGCAGCTCTGTTTGACAACGCATCTACGTTCTTTGGATCCAATTTCAACACTTCAGTCAAATCCAATATGTAATTCGCATAATCCTTGTTTATCATTCTCGCTTGGGCCTTGCTTAACATTGTTGGAATATCGTTTGGTGTTGCTTTCAAATATTCATCATAGTCTTTGATTGCAAAACTTGCTTCTTTCATTTCAAGATAAGCATTACCTCTGTAAAGGAAAGCTGCAGGTGAGCTTTGGTTCTTTTGAATAAAAGCTGTTAATGCTTCGATTGCTTTGGGATAATTACCCAAGTTAAAATTAGCAACTCCTTCATAGTAATCTGCAAAATCCCAATTAGGCACCTCAGCTCTACATTCTGCCATCTTTGAAATCATTCCATTCCAATCCTTTGCTGCATTCAAAGCCGAGTAAGTGTCAATCCACTTATTTGTATTCATAGCTTCATTGTTGTCTTGTGCAAAAACATTGCATGCAAACAAAGCAAAAAATAATACTAAAACTGTCTTCTTCATTTTCTTTTTCTGTTATTTATTTTAAATAATTTATTTTCGTTTCTTATTTTCCATTAACGCATTTACCCTTTGGCTTATTGCCTAAAGTCTAAACTTTATATAAGTTATCGGTTTCCCTTGTTTAAGATACATTGATTCATAAAAGGTTTGAATCTCTATTACTTCCTCTGTGAAATCTGAATGATATAAATCATCAGTATGATACAACACCTCTCTATTGCTTGGTTTAAATACTTCATTGAGAGTAAAATCATACAGCTCTGCTGAATCTGTCTTTAAGTGAATCAAGCCTTGTGGTTTCAATATTTGAGAATAGAGTTGCAAAAAGCGCTCTGAGGTTAGCCTTTTATTAGGTTTCTTCAACTGAGGGTCGGGAAAAGTTATCCAAATCTCATCTACTTCATTTGAATCAAAGTAAGAAGTTATCATTTGGATATGAGAACGAATGAAAGCTACGTTTTTCATATTCTCTTCGTTCGAAGTCTTACACCCTCTCCACAATCTTGCACCCTTAATGTCTATTCCGATAAAGTTTTTTTCAGGATACTTTCTTGCCAATCCTACTGTATATTCACCCTTACCGCAACCTAATTCAAGAACTAAGGGTTTGTCGTTTTCAAAAAAGTTTTCTCGCCATTTTCCTTTCAAAGGACATTGCCCCAATTCCTTGATTTCTTCAAATGACATTTGTATCAAGTTTCTGAAAGTGGCGTTTTCGGCAAATCTCGCCAATTTATTTTTACCCATTATTTCAATCCTTTTACGTTAGATTTCACAGCAACAAAGTCTTTCAAATAGAAAGGTTCAAA
>JAGBSA010000203.1 GCA_017632095.1 Bacteroidales bacterium
AGGCGTTCCTCCAAAGAGTTGATTGGCTGCTGCAGCTGCCATAGAGCAAGCTGAACCTACTTCGCCCTGACAGCCAACCTCTGCTCCGGAAATTGAAGCGTTGTGTTTGATTATGCTTCCGAACAAACCGGCTGTTGCCAATGAGCGAATGATTTGCTTATCTGTAAACTCATGTTCTTTACTCAGATGATACAATACAGCAGGTACTACCCCACAAGAGCCACATGTCGGAGCAGTTACAATCAATCCACCCGCAGCATTTTGTTCCGATACCGCAAGTGCATAAGACTGAACGAGGCATCTTCCTTTCAATGAAGGCTTATAGCTTCTTGCCTTGGTGTAATAAGACATTGCCTTACGCCTTAGACGTAATCCGCCCGGCAATACCCCTTCTTCGTTCAATCCATCTTCAACTGACTTTTTCATAACGGCGAGAACTTCTGCCAAATAGTCCCAAATCTCAGCGTGTTCAAACTCTTGTACATATTCCCAGAAGGTTAAACCGTTTTCATCCAAGTATTGCAAAATCTCTGTGAGACTATGATGTGGGTAAACCTCGTTTATTTCCAATCCTTCATTGGAATCCTCTCTTATAATCTTGCCTCCGCCTATGCTATAATATTTTCGAGAATCCAATAGTTTGTCTTCGTTGTCGAAAGCCTCAAACTGCATTGCGTTAGGGTGCAAATCCAAAAATGTATCTGCTTTCCAAATAATCTTTGTCCTGTCTTGCCCCAACACATCTAAGATTGCCTTGTCGGTTAAGTGCCCTTTGCCGGTTGCAGCCAAAGCTCCGAAGAGAGTTATCTCAAATCTCGCAGCCTCTCTATTATCCTTTAAGAATAATTCTGAAGCCTTTCGTGGAGCCATAGTATGAGAACTCGATGGTCCATAGCCTATTCTGAATATTTCTCTAATGCTTTCCATTCTCCAATTAGTATTTTTAGATTCTGCAAATTTAACATTTTTCTTTCGTTTGTCAAACCTGCTAATAGCTTTACTAAAAAAATTAGTGCATCATTCAAGATAGCAGCAAATATTTCTTCGTTTTAATTTTTCCTTTCTTCGTTTTAGTTTATCAAAATCAAGTTTCGCTTTACTAAAACGAAGTTTCACTTTCTCAAAATGGCAGTTTGTCTTTTTTGTTCATTATTTCTAAATGCTATTTCTTTTTTTCGTATCTTTGCTTTTCCGTTTTCGGATTGTTTTAATTTGATTTAAGCATGTTTAAGGAAAGTTTTGAACGCAAGTCTGCTTTTGATAAAGTACTGCAATCAGTAAAGGATTGTTGTCTTTCGCCTGCAGGTGTTGCTCTTGCGGAACAAATGTCCTTTATGACTTGTTATGAAGATGTTGAAAGAGAGTTAGGCTTGACCGATGAGTTTCTTTCAATACTTCTTTCCGGCAAATCCTTTCCTTCAAACGACTTCTTCGATATGTCTTCCGAACTTCGAAGGCTTGGTACCATAGGAACATTTATTTCACTTGCAGACTTAAATGAATTGTATCTTAGTTTGAGAGTGATTGGTGACTGTTTAGAGTTTTTCGATAGAGCTGAGGACGAATCATATCCTTTGTTGAGAACGCTCTGTGTGGGATTGGAAGTGGACAAAAACATATTAGCATGTTGCGAACGCTTGTTAGGACCTGACGGAGATATGGCTGACAATGCTTCGGAGCGTTTGTTTGAAATCAGAACAGGGATAAGACGTACGAAAATGGAAGCTGAAAGGCGTTTAAGGAAAGTTTTAGAACATTCAAAGCAACAAGGCTGGACTCCACAAGAAGCAGAAGCAACTCTGAGAGAGGGAAAGGGGGTGATCCCTGTAAGTTCTGCAAACAAAAGACGTCTTCAAGGATTTGTAATAGATGAATCTGCAAGTGGTTTAACTTCGTTTATAGAACCTGCTGAGGTTGTTGAATTGAACAATCGTTTGAGAGAATTGGAGTTTGAGCAGATGCGCGAGATTGTAAAGATATTAACGGAGTTTACAGTCTTTTTACGTCCGAATATTCCTATGCTTTTGGAGTGTTATGCCTTTCTTGCGAGAATAGATTTCTTGAGAGCAAAAGCAAAATATGCACTTTCAATTCGTGCAGGTAAGCCTATATTGAAGCAAAAGCGAGGTTTTACATGGTACGATGCAAGACACCCAATATTGCAAGCAAGTCTGCAACGTCAGGGTAAGGAAATCGTACCTTTGAAAATAGGACTTGACGATGCAAGAATTTTGATAATATCAGGACCAAACGCAGGTGGAAAGTCTGTATGTTTGAAAACGGTAGGCTTACTTCAATATATGTTGCAGTGTGGCTTGCTTGTACCGATGAAAGAAACGAGTGAGTGTTGTTTATTTGAAGATTTGTTTTTCGATATTGGCGATGAGCAGAGCATAGAGAATGATTTAAGTACTTATAGTTCTCATTTGATGTCGATGAAAGTTCTTTGCGAGGCAGCCTCCCCTACTTGTTTATTCTTGATAGACGAATGTGGAACAGGTACTGAGCCAAATGCGGGTGGTGCTATTGCCGAAGCGATTTTGGAAAACTTGGAGAAAAAAGGTGCTTACGGCATTGTAACAACTCACTATTCAAATTTGAAACTATTGTCTGAACGTTGCAAGTCGATAAGAAACGCAGCCATGTTGTTCGATACAAAAGCCTTGAAACCATTGTATCGTTTGGAAATTGGCAATGCAGGAAGCAGTTTTGCTTTAGAAATTGCGAGAACGATAGGATTGCCTTCTGATATTGTAGCATCGGCAGAGGAGAAACTTGGAACGGGATTTGTAGATTATGACCAAGCTCTTCAAACCATTGCTTTGGAGAAGTTAGAAATCAATACCAAACAAACAGAATTGCAATTGGCAGATGAATTGCTTAATTCTTTGGTTGAGCAGTATAAGACAAAGAATGAGGAGATTGCAAAAAGGGAAAGAGAAATCATAGCTCGTGCAAAGAAAGAAGCAAACGAAATTTTGAAAGGAGCTAATCGAAAGATTGAGGAAACAATACGAAATATAAAAACTACCAAAGCAGAACCTAAGGCAACAAAGAAGTTGAGAGAGGATTTGAAAGAGAAAATCGTTGCTCAAGAGGTTGAGATTAAGACTTTGGAAAAGGAAATCAAAAACTCTCCTCTCAAGGAGGCTCCACCCAAAACGCATATTCCTTTGGATTCTTCGGCTTTGCAAGAAGGAGATATTGTGCTTATTGATGGGCAAGATAGCTATGGGGAAGTTTTGAAGTTGAAAAAAGGCAAGGCAGATGTCGTTTGCGGATTGTTAAATATGTCTTTGCCGATCTCACGTTTGAAAAAAGTAAATAAAGACAGCTATTTAAGGCAACAAAAACAACAAAAAAACGTAAATAGACAAAGTTGTACTTCTCTTATGGAAGACATCAACAACTTGAGGCAAAGTTTTTCGTATCGTCTTGATTTGAGAGGCAAACGTGCAGACGAGGCTTTGTCGGCTTTATCTAAGTATATAGATACTGCAAGACTTTTAGGCGAAAGTGAGCTATCGGTGCTTCACGGTAAGGGAGATGGAGTTTTGAAAACTGTTTTGAGGGATTATTTGAGACAGTGCCCTGATGTAGAGAGTTATAAGGCAGAAAGAGTTGAGTTTGGTGGCGAAGGAATTACGAAAATAAAGCTAAAATAGAAAACGAAATGACACTTTATAGTGTCTTAATAAGGAACAAAAATATAGGATTATGAATATAAGATTTAATCATTTGAATTTGAAGACTCTCATTATGGTTTGCGTAATGGGATTTTTGTCTTCACCGTTATTCGCTCAGTTTGACGCTTTGGCAGGTGACGGTTTGGATTTTTCCCATGGCTTTATGGGCTGGGTTGCAAGGACGGGTAATTATTCTGGTTCAACGAGTACTAATAATTTTAGTTGGACACAGACTCACAATGACCCATCTGTGCCTCAAGATAACGGCGGAAAATTATTCGAAATCTTTTCAAATGCCACTGCGAGAGACCCTAAGAGCAATAACAATTTGAGCATTGTTCCAACTAATTTAGGCTGTCAGTACTCTTGTCGTATAAATAATGTTGAGGGAGGTGCAGGTTGCTCTCAGTTACAGTACACTTTGCAAGTTTCTTCTGAGAATTGTCTTTTGACCATTTACTATGCTATGGTGCTTGAAACTCCGCATCCGAATAACCATTACGTCAATCCGACATTCCAAATTGACGTTATGACTCACGATCCTAATACTCAACAGATGACAAACGAACTTGTAGAAGAATGTGCTTTCTTTGAGCAATGTGGAGACTTGCCTTCAGGAACTTTACCTGCAGGTTGGCATAACGGACAATCAGGTTGGGCTTATTTGGATTGGCAAGAGGTAAAAATCAATTTGAAAAAATTTGAAGGCGATAGAGTAACTTTGAGAATTAGAGTTAGCGATTGCGATTATGGTGCGCACGCTGGCTATGGTTATATAGCGGGTAAGGCTGAGCCTGCGAAGATTAACGTTCCTGGTTGTGCAGGTAACGGAGACACTGTCACCGTTGCACAAGCGCCAGACGGCTTTGCAGATTACAAATGGTTTGAAATCGAGAACACATATATGTCACAAAGTGACTTGGTTACCCTAGATGCTACTGCGCCTGCTCTATCTACTCAAAGGGATCTTGTTGTTACAAACGATATGATGGGGAATGACCCTGTTAAATACTACGCTTGTAGAATTAAAGCGGCAGCCATGTATCCTACTTGGGGAACCCCTCGTCCTCAATGTGCGGCTTATATTACTACACAGATAAATGACATTCGTCCAATCTTCAATTTACAAGTTACAGAGCCTACTGCGGCAGATCCTCCCGGAAGAGCAATCTTCTATCTTAGCGACGTAGACGCTTCAGGTGCGCCTTTGTATTGGCAAGAGTATGATTTCGGAGATGGAACCACCCCTATACAAATCGAATATCAAATAAACAAGTGGGTAGTCTTGAATGAAGCAGACAATCCTGCCACAACATACGAATATGACGCCAATCAATCTGTAGAAAGAATCATTCACACATACGCAGACGACGGAGAATACACTTACATAAGAAAGGTTAGATCAACAGAAGACCAATCTGCTGAAGAGATTGTTTATTGTGAAAAATCAGATCAAAAACTTGTTACAATACCTAAGGTTCCTTCATTGGTGCTTGAGGCTGTGCAAGAAATATGTGTTGGAGAGACAGCTGTTGTAACGGCATCTTCTCCTGAGGATACAGACAATCCTAATCTGCTTTACCAATGGTGGTATTCTGAAGAGGCAGTTGCAACAGAGCAACCTGCACATCAAGGAACTGTTGTACAAGAACAAATTACCGAAAATACGACATACGTTGTTAAGGTTACAGATGAAGAAACCGGATACTACAATATAAAAACCATAACTGTAAATGTACAAGCATTCCCTGAGGTTACATTGACCGGAGACACTAAGTTGTGTATGGGAGACAGAGCTGTGATAACTGCATCTGATGCAACAGGAAATGCAATTGCTTTTGAATGGACCTTCATTCGTCCATCTAATCCTCCGGTTATGACAAACCCTTCTGCAAATGCAGTATTGGATTTCTTGCCAACAAGAGACACAACAGTATATCTTATTGCTGAAACTGCTGTAGGTTGTATTTCTTACGATAGTATCAGAATAACAGTTATCAATCCGCAAGCTTCGGTATCAGATAATGAAATATGTCCGGGTGAAAGCGTAGTTTTGACAGGTACAAACGCTGTTGAATACTCTTGGACTGCAAATCCACCTGATCCAACTCTTACAACTGATAGAGTAATTGACCCTGTTACTGTAAGCCCAGAGGTAACTACAACTTACACAATGAGCGGTTATGGAGAATCAGGTTGCCATACAGACAGACAAGTTACTGTTACGGTTTATCCATACCCTGAAGCAACAATATCATTCACTCCTGAATATGTAGATGTGGATAATCCGGTGCTTTCAATCTCCGATGTATCGCCTAATGCTTACACTTCATCATGGCAATTCTCCGATGGAGGAACAGCGACTGGCCGTACCGTTGCTTATTCATTCAATGATTTGAGCGGAGATTCCGTAACTATAAACCTTGTAAGCTACAATCGTCTTGGTTGTTCTGACTCTACAACAGTCAGTGTGCCAATTGAATTGTTCGGAGTTTGGATGCCAAATGCCTTTACACCAAATGGTGATGGCGTAAACGATAAGATATTCTTCTCATCTTTTAATAACTTAGAAGATGTCAGCTTTGAGATTTATAATCGTCAAGGAGTAAGATTGTTCCAAGCTCATGAAAAATTCTTAACCTGCGGAATTATTCCTGATTTAACAGAATTGCTTGGCTGGGACGGTAGATATAATGATGAAGATTGCCCACAAGGCACATACGTTTACCGATTAACTTATCGTAGAGCAGGCAATACAAGAGTATATGACACCAAAGGAACAATTATGTTGTTCAGATAATAATCAGTAAATCATAAAAAGAACTTGAAGAAATGGCAGAGTTGAATCGCTCTGCCGTTTTTTTGTAATACAGAGAGCATGAATTATTTTTCTTTATTTAAGGATTATTTTCAATACAGGCTGAAAGCGAAAGACGAATATTTTATTCATTCGCCTTATATGTTCGATTTCTTTACAAAGGGTTTGAAAGCGAAGATGTCAAACAAAACTTTCAAAGAGCTGAAACTTCGAACCAAAGCGATGAGGTCTGATTTGTCTTGTTTACAGCTATGTTTAAGACACAGGAATAATCTCTTTTTGTCTCGTTTGTCTGCTTATTTCGCACCGAAAAGAGTTTTGGTCATTTCCGATTGTGAAGATGATGCGTCGTTTTACCTTTCAAAAATTTTACCTCAAACTGAAATTGTGTTTTTAGATAAGATTGACAATTTGAATGAATATGATTCAGATGCAGTTTTTGATTTTATATATCTGAATTTAGAAAAGACTACGTTTGAAGCAAAATTGATAATAGACAAAACCTTGCCTTATTGTTCTTCAAATGCTCTTATCATATTTGGAAATGCCGTTGGGAATAGCTGTCTAAAAGAACAATGGTTGTTATTACAAGAAGATGAACGATTCAAAGTAACAGCCGATTTCTTCTTATGCAAAGTCATATTTTTAACTCAAAACCCTATAAAAAAACAACACTATTGCCTTTTGACAAAGTGATGAAGCAGTGTGAATGAATCTTCGTTTTAATTTACTGAAACTTGAAAACGATTTAATGAAATCAAGAAAGAATTTTCCAAATCTGCGTTTGGCTGATTTCTGAAAAAGGAAAGAAAAAAGAAAAAAAAAGAAAGGACTTACCGAATTATCGATAAGTCCTTTTGTATTACTGATTAGTCACCCAATGTTGCAACCATCACAGCTTTGATAGTGTGCATACGGTTTTCAGCTTCATCAAATACGATAGAGTTTTCTGATTCGAATACTTCCTCAGTAACTTCTACGCCGTCCAAACCGAATTGTGCGTGAACGTCTCTTCCAACTTGAGTTTCCAAGTTGTGGTATGCAGGCAAGCAGTGCATGAATTTGCATTTTGGATTGCCAGTCATTTCCATCATTTCTTTGTTTACTTGGTATGGCTTCAACAAAGCGATTCTCTCTGCCCAAACTTCAGCAGGTTCACCCATTGATACCCAAACGTCAGTGTACAAGAAATCACAACCCTTAACGCCTTCTGCAACATTATCTGTAACAGTCAAAGTAGCACCTGTTTCTTTTGCTATTTCTTGGCAAGTCTTTACCAATTCAGCATCTGGTTGTAATCCTTTAGGAGCAACGATTCTTACGTCCATTCCCATTTTTACACCGCCAACCATTAGAGAGTTACCCATGTTATAACGAGCGTCTCCAATGTAAGCGTAACTTACTTGATTCAATGGCTTATCTACGTGTTCGCTCATAGTCAAGAAGTCTGCCAAAATTTGAGTTGGGTGGAACTCATTTGTCAATCCGTTCCATACAGGTACGCCTGCGTATTTTGCTAACTCCTCTACAGTGTCTTGTTTGAAGCCTCTGTATTCGATACCATCAAACATTCTTCCAAGAACTCTTGCAGTGTCTGCCATAGATTCTTTAACGCCTATTTGAGATCCTGAAGGTCCCAAGTAGGTTACGTGAGCTCCTTGGTCGTAAGCAGCAACCTCGAATGCACATCTTGTTCTTGTAGATGTCTTTTCAAATATCAAGGCGATGTTTTTGCCTTTCAATCTTGGTTGTTCAGTACCTGCATACTTTGCTCTTTTCAAATCGCGAGCCAAGTCCAACATATATTGGATTTCTTTTGGAGTGAAATCCAACAATTTCAAAAAGTTTCTGTTTCTTAAATTAAATCCCATAATCTGTTTATTTTTTTTGTTAGAAAATATCTTGAATTCCTTTTTACCAAACGATACGTGTACCGCAGTTTGCGTTACCTAGTTGTCCGGCTTCTGTGATTATACATTCCTTACCGCCGTTTTTAACAAAGTGTAAAGCAGCTCTTACTTTTGGTGCCATTGAGCCTTCGCCAAA
>JAGBSA010000204.1 GCA_017632095.1 Bacteroidales bacterium
AAAGTATAATTCACTCTATGGTAGAATTTGAGGACGGTAGTTTGAAAGCACAACTTGGAATGCCTGATATGCGTCTTCCGATTCAATATGCCCTAACCTACCCTCAAAGACTGCCAAACAACGTTCCTGCATATAATCCGTTTGAACAAGGTACGCTTACATTCGAACCTGCAGACATCGAACGCTTCCCTTGTCTTGGTTTGGCATATCAAGCAATCGAGCGTGGTGGAAACGTGCCTGCAATTATGAATGCGGCGAATGAAGTAGCCGTTCAAGCCTTTTTAGATGGTAAAATCAAGTTTACGCATATCGCAAACATAATAGAACGGGCCATGAATACGTTTAGCTATGTGCAAAAGCCGTCATTGGAGGATTATTTCCTTACTGACGCCGAAGTAAGACAAAGTTTAGAACAAGAATACAAATAAGCAAAGAAACAGAATATGAAAATTTTAGCACTGATACTCAGTTTATCCTTCCTTGTCTTTATCCACGAATTGGGGCACTTCCTTTTCGCTCGCTTATTCAAGACAAGAGTAGAACAGTTTTACCTTTTCTTTAATCCGTATTTTTCATTGATAAGAGCGAAACGCTACAATGGAAAATGGCATTTTAGTTTTTTCAGTCGTCAAGCACCGGAAGAATTTGCCGAACACCCCGATAAAACCGAGTGGGGCTTGGGTTGGCTTCCTTTTGGCGGATATTGTTCGATTGCGGGCATGATTGACGAAAGCAATACTTCGGCTGACTCTCTTGCATCAGAACCTCAGTCTTGGGAATATAGAAGTAAGAAAGCTTGGCAAAGGCTTTTGATAGTCTTAGGTGGCGTTTTGATGAATTTTATCGGAGCAATAGTAATCTTTGCCGGCATTTTATTTACTTGGGGTAAAGAAACACTGCCTCTACAAAACGTTTCACAAGGCTATGACTATGTAGAAGTTGCACTAAAAGGCGGATTCCAAAACGGAGACATAATTACAAAGGTAGAAGGCAAAGAAGTACATCAACTATCTGATGCTTTAGAACAAATTCTTTTGGACGACACAAGACAGGTCAGCGTTTTGAGAAACGGAGTTGAAGAGACAATAACCTTACCTCAAGACTTCGCAAAACAAATGCTTGCATCGGGAGCAAAACAATTTGCAACGCCTCGTTTCCCTTTCGTGATTGATAATTTCGTTATTGGAAGTGCTGCTGAAAAAGCAGGAATGAAAGTTGGCGACAGCATAATTGCATTGAACGGAGTGAAGACTGCATCTTTCTCTGACTTTGTTAAAGAAATTGAAAACAAGAAAGGGAAAGACATAGAGATAACTTATTATCGTAATGGCAAAGAAGAGAAAACTGCATTCAAATTAGGAGCCGACGGAAAGATTGGAGCAGCATGCAAGAACCCTGCAGCGATTTATCAAACCGAAAAGACAGAATACAATATCTTTGAATCAGTACCTGCAGGTATAGTATTAGGCTGCGAAACCCTCGTAAGCTATGTTAAACAGTTTAAGTTGGTATTCACGAAAGAAGGAGCATCGCAATTAGGTGGCTTTGGAGCAATCGGATCTATGTTCCCAGAAACATGGAATTGGGCTTTGTTCTGGAATATGACAGCATTCTTATCGATAATACTTGCTTTTATGAACATATTACCAATACCTGCTTTGGACGGAGGACATGTTATGTTCACGCTTTGGGAAATGATAACAGGTAAAAAGCCGGGAGACAAGTTCATGGCAAGAGCTCAAACAATTGGAATGGCGATACTGTTTGCCCTATTGATATATGCAAACGGCAACGACTTATATCGTTGGATCAGTTCGAAGTTCTAATCCTCTCTCCTATCGATTTTAGAACATAAATAAAAGGATAAAATCATAAAAACGCAGATTCGTTTCGACGACTCTGCGTTTTGCTTTATCCAAACGCCGTTTCAGAAAATTAAAACGGTGTTTCGTTGATAGCAAAACAAAGATATGGTTCAGTAGGTGTTACTTCTGTTGAATCGTTTTCATC
>JAGBSA010000205.1 GCA_017632095.1 Bacteroidales bacterium
GAGACAAAAGGTATTTTAGAGACACTATTGGATCTTCGCTAAATATTGCTGTAATAAGTGTCCATAATAAGTTTATTATTATTGCTACCGAAATTGGATGAGCTAATATCTTCGATTCAAACTTACCTGTAAAAAACCAATTCCAAAGAAACAAAAGCATTACAAGGATTAGAATGGGCTCTGAGGGCATTGTGATTGCAACTTCCTTGAAACTCATTCCTATGGATAAGGGAGTGAATAAAGCAATCAATAATATTGCAGCCTTCATATTCCTAACTACAAACAGAAGTCCCAATAACACCACAGGCAGTAAGGCATAGTAGTAGTATTCATAAGTTAGGCAATAGACACCTCCTGCTATGAATAAAGCACAACAGACAGCAACACAAATATAAGTCTGTATGTTGCTGTCTAATCTGCCAAATGTCTTACTGAATACAGATTTTATGTTTTCGACAAGCTTATTTGCAAAATCGAATGCTTTCATTAACAAGCTTTCTTTGCCTTTATTCTTTCTCTGATTACTAAAACGAACAATGCTAACAATGAGCAAGAGAAAGCTGATGCCAACACTATGATTGAACGTTTTGGTTTATCCTTAGAGTATGAAGGTGTGGCTTTTTCTATTATGAATTCCACAGGCACTTGTGCCTCTCTATCAACTCTTGCTCTTTCAAGATGATCTGACCAAATTTTCAAAGATTCTCTCTTGTTTATCAGTTGATCTCTCAAATTTGCAATCTTAGCTCCTGATTCTTCGATTGACAACATCTTTGCCTCCAAACGTGCTACCGCTGCTGTATTTCCTGCTGCCACTTGCTTTGCCAATTCTTGTGCAAATCTCTCGCTAGCTCCGTCCGGGAAGTAAACCTTTGCTTCTTTGCACATCTTAGACAAACTATCTGACAAATCATCGATTTCTTTCAAGATTCTATTTCTTGATTTCTCAATTGCAGAACAAATTGAATCACATTTTTCAATTTTTGCTTCATTTCTCACAGCACTAACCTCTGAAGCCATAAAGTTGGCAATATTTGCTGCGTACTCAGGATCGGTATCCCACACGGTCAATTTAATACCTAAGTTTTCTGTTCTCTTTACCTTTATATTATTGTAAAGTTTGCGACCTAATTTTTCATCTAATTCCCTTCCCTCTGCCTTGATTCCGTAATGCTCTGCCAAATTAAACTTCGAACAAGCCGCTCCAATAACTCGTCCACTATTGATTATATCCAAAACATATTCACAATCCGATGCCATACCATAGTTCAATGGATCCACATTATCGAAATTTGACAAAAATCCTTTTGAAACCGAATTTGTATCACTTGGAAGCAACAACACTTGTGCCTTATAGTAGTTTGGCATCAAAAGACTTATTCCGGCAACCACAACAGCTGACACAACAAAAGTGATTACCAATATCTTAAAATTGCGTTTTATAAATCCAATGGTTTGTTCCCAATTTATTTCATTCATCTTTTACAATGGTATTTTTATTAAAAATAATCTTGATTTCACAGAATTTGCAAAGGTAGATATTTTTCCGATACCTACCAATAGGTAAACGAGTTTTTTCTCACTTTATTTTAAGCAAACAGAACTTGATTTCAATGCTACCAAAACAAGCTTTCAAAAAGAAAAAACAAAGCTTTGGTAATTTATTTAATTGAATTTTTGTACTTTTGCGGCTCGAAAAAATCAACGAAATGGCAAAAAACTTAGTTATAGTGGAGTCTCCTGCAAAGGCAAAGACGATTGAAAAATTCCTTGGTAAGGATTTTGTTGTTAAATCTAGTTTCGGACACATTCGAGACTTGCCTTCAAAGGACATGAGCATTGATATAGAGAACGATTTTCAACCAAAATATGTAGTTTCCGAAGATAAAGGCAAAATAGTTTCAGAGTTAAAAAAAGAGGTTCAAA
>JAGBSA010000206.1 GCA_017632095.1 Bacteroidales bacterium
CGTCTTGGATTCGCTCAGCAACTTTAACAGCTCCACTGGGGGAAATTTCGCCATCGAAAATATCAGAATGAGAAACGACCGAGCGAAACGCTTCGCCAAGTTTATTCGCATTTGCATTGCCAAATACCTTTTCAAAGGCAAGATAAAGTGCCGTAGCAGACAAGCCAGATGCAACTACAAAATGTCCGTAGAATACGCCACCAAATACGTCACACAAAGCCCACATCTGGACAGACGCAAGTGCAACGCAAGTCAATACGCCAAGTGCGAGGTTAGTCGCCGTTTTTACTTTTGCATCTTTAATTTTTACCGTCAACGTATTATACCATTTCTTTGCAAAGAACATTTCTGCAAATACAAGCAACGTGCATACAACATAAAGAACCCAACGGTTCGCCATAAGTTCCATGATCATGATTTTTTCTCTCCTTTAATCGTTAATGTTCGTGTTATCCACGAGTTTGCTTACGCCAAGAATGAAGTTATCGTAGTTTGCTTTTACCTTAGCCGTTGCCGTATTTACAACGTTTTCTTTATGCGTAGCAAGTGCAACCTCGGTTTCGATACGAAGCTTTTGGATTTTCTGATCTCTCTTTGCCTGAATAGCCAGAATTTCTCTGTCAGCTTCTTCTTTTGCCTGAGCAATAACTTTATCTCTTTGGCTTTCCATCTCCAGTTTGTACGGAGCGTGGTTAAGTTCAATTGCCTTCTGGACTTCTCTGCTAATAATCGAGTTCCGCAATTTGGTGAGCGAGTCCAAGAATTTAGAGCATTCGGTTTTAAATACCATTTTAGTTCTCTCCTTTTCTTTTTTTGCGTTTTAGTTAGTTGGAAATGTTACAGTTGTTTCCGCTTCTTCGACTTCTGGTTCGGTTTTTTCAGCTTCTTCTTTCTGCTTCAAAATCTCCATCGCTTCAGCAATCGTCTGTTTTTTGATGTCAAGAATAGCCGATTCCGCAGTAATTTCGCTTACAACTTCATTTCTAATAGATTCAGTTAGTTTCGCTACTCTTTCTGCTACAATGGAATCAACATCTTTTGTCAATACCGCCGCTTGCTTCGCTTCCAGCTCATCGTAGAATTTCTTCAACTCAATCAGCATTTATGTTACCTCCTATATTATTTTTACCTGTTTGTTTAAATACTTAGGAGTAACAAGTAATCTATATACTCCTTATACCATATTTTAACGAAAAAGTCAAGTGTTTAATAGGGTTGTTCTTGATTTATGTAAAAAATTTCTTCTTGCTCAATCGGTCTATCAGTTTCTTCGTAAAAGAACCAAGAATTTTCCACATCGATTGCTTCCGAATATTCCTCGTCCGTACCGATTTTGTGAATGTAAACCCCTTTGTCGGAGTAAGACTTGAAAAGCCTTACCCCGTCCTCTCTTGTTCTAAAAAATTCTTTGATAATCATTCTTCTGCCTCCTCCATTTGACTTGCATAATTAGACCAATTCGTTGCCGATTGATAACTCGCCAATGTGCCAATAGGGACAATGAACTTTCTACCTGTTACGGAAGAGAAGGTCTTCGAAGATATTGTCGGCGGTGTGGCTGAAAGCAATTTAACACTCTTCAAGCTACTGCAATCATAGAATGCGAGGTCACCGATACTCGTTACA
>JAGBSA010000207.1 GCA_017632095.1 Bacteroidales bacterium
CGGAATACATTTCTTGCAAGCCAATATTTTCGATTACCTGACAATGAAAGGACAGTTCTCTATAATAGACCAATACTTAGAACTTGCAAAAGAAAATCGCATCTTACCATTTGTTCACAATGCAGACAGATGGTTTGATGTCGGGAAAATAGAACAGCTTCCTATGATTGAAAAAACTCTAAAAGAATTGGAATAAAGACTAAAACAACACATATAATTCAATCTTTTAAGAAAATATATTACCTTTGTAGTCTGAAATAAAGAAGAAATAGAAATCAAATATGAGAAAACAAGCAAAAAAACTCTTATTAGCGATTGCCTTGTTATCAAGTTGGCAAGCTTATTCACAAGTTACACCACACACAACAACAGATTACCATCTTGAAGGCTATCCAAAGCAAGTAAGATATATGAAATTCGAATCGGATTCGGCCTTAAAGAACCAGCGAACTAGTTTTATAGAAGACTATCAATTGACATTCAATGACCAACGTCAATTAATAGAACGTACAAACTACATAAACGGAAAGAAAGACCGCTATTCAACATATGAATACGACAACAACAGACAACTATTCAAAGAAACGCTTTTAGAGGCAAACAATAAGATAGTATCGGTTACTGAATACACTTACAATTATCTTGGACGCATTGCAGAGATTACAACAATCGAATATCCACAAAGCCGAGGCGGTGCAAACACTGTTGTTCGCCACGAAAGCTATGAGTACAACAAGAAAGGGCAACAAATAAAGCATATCATATCTTCTGACAATAGCAAAGAGAGTCGAACAACCCAATTCTTCTATGGTCCACAAGATAGTCTGATATACACAATCACAACCTACTCTTATAATAAGAATGTGGACAAAGTTACTTACAAGAGAGACTTTAAGCATTCCCTTATTGAGAAAATAAATATCAGAAACGACAAACAAACACGCCGCGAAACATACTCTTATAACGACAAAGGCTTACTTGAACAAAAAGAAGTATATAACGGAAAGAATAAGAAGTTACTTACTTACACCTACAAGTATGACCAACATAACTATATGATTGAGGAAATCGCAGTAAACGACAAAGATGTTAGAACGATAGAATACTACTACAAATACGAAAAAGATAAATTCTTCAACTGGACAAAAAGAACCGTTTACGATATTTGGGACGTCAAATACACCGAAATCAGAAAAATAGAATACGAAGACAAAGAACATTGGTACGAAGAGATGAAGGACGCCGATACAAAACGCGTTGTGCGTGATATATACGAATAATTGCACCGATATACTTAAGATACAAAACAACAAAGTCTGCTTTCAATTTTCTGAAAGCAGACTTTTGTTTTTCTACTCTTTAACATCAAGATTTTCTTTCTTTGTTTCCACAAAACAACTCTTCGTTTCGGTTTGCTGAATCTTCGTTTTAATTTTCTAAAACTTGAATCTAATTTTCTAAAACTTAGTTTCGCTCAAACAAAACTAAGACTTGAGGTATTATATGTTAATTTATAGATTTTCAAACGAGTAACCGAATGACCATTCTATGTATTGAGCAACGCTAAAATTTGCAGCTCGGAGGTTGATTGCAACAAAACTATTGTCCTTAAAGTAATATCGTAAACCGATTCTTTGGAAGAATGTATTAGATTCATCTAAGCGGCTTTTGTAAAGATATATCCCCGGTTCGAGAATAAGTCCCAAATGATGTATTCTATATTCGTAGCTTATGTATGTTGAAAGGTTAAATTTTTCTCTTGGATTTGCATTACTGAAATAAGGTTTGTTTTCTATGATTCGGTAAGTTGTGCCTACATATTGATTATATCCTATTCCAAAACCAAATCCGAGTGAATGTTTGTAATTAAAGCGTCGTAAGAAACGCCAATCTACACCTGCAACAACATAAGAGCGTCTATCGAAAGGAACACTTGTTATGTTTGGTGAAAACTTTGTTAAAACATTATGAGAACCTACAAAGACGGCACAAATATTCGTAAAATGTGCATTAAAATTTTCATTATGCAGATAGTGAATCGGCTTTGTTCGTAAAGCGAGGTAGTCTATACTAATCTTTGAAGAAAGCAGGTTAATTCCATAATTCGGTTTTCGCATTGCTCCATTCGAATAGTGCGATAGAGACAAGCCGATTCCAAGGTCTATTTCTTTTGAAATCATTCTTTTTAACAATACAGAAACATCAATATAGCAAGAAACATAACCTCCCATTGCTGTTCTGTCTTGGTGTTTTATCGAATAGTGTAACCAATTAAATGCAACACCCACTGAATAGTCTGCATAGAATCGAAGTTTAGTTGTGGTGAAGATGGGTTTTGTGAAAAAGCCATAAAGTGCTATTGGCTCACCAAGTTGATTCGGTATATTGAATGTAGCTTTTAATAAACCCAATCCATAAGATGGGTAATTGAAAAGCTTATGCCAATACTCTTTTCCTGATGTGTGCTGGGTAAATCTTAATGATGATGCACGAATTTGTGAAATCGCACTATTTTCTGAATTATTCCCTTTTACAAAATCGTTTGTCGGTATAACCCAACCCCATTGTTCAAAACAAGAAAGAGAATATCTGTCCTTGTTTTGAGAATATGCATCAAGGTAAAGTAAATTACAATATAGTAAAAGTAGAAGTCTATAGATTGTTCTTTTGTTTGCTAACAAGATACTCCAATATTTGTATGGCGTTTGTTGCAGCGCCCTTACGGAGATTGTCAGCTACTACCCAAAGATTAAGACCTGATTCGCAGGATTCATCTCTTCTTATTCTACCTACAAAGACTTCATCTTTGCCCTCTGAAATCAACGGCATAGGATAAAGATTTGTTTCAGCAGAGTCTAAAACCATAACCCCCGATGTTGAACGCAGCAAATCATAAACATCGGAAAGTTCAAATTGTTTGAAGAATTCCACATTTATACTTTCACTATGTCCGCCTTTAACAGGAACTCTGGCTACGGTTGCAGTGATTTGTATATTTGGATCAGAGAATATCTTTCTTGTTTCATCGATTAGTTTTCTTTCTTCGCTTGTATATCCGTCTGAAAGAAAGTCTCCACCATGCGGAAGTACGTTTTCGTGAATTTTATGAGGATATGCCATTTCGCATTCTTCGTTTCTTTGTTCGCATTCAAGTTGTCGAACAGCCTTAACACCGGTTCCGGTAACGCTTTGATAGGTTGAGATAACTAATCTTTTGATACCATAGGTTGAATGCAACTTAGAAAGTGCTAAAACCATTTGAATGGTTGAGCAATTCGGATTTGCGATAATTTTATTCGTTTCTTTAATGCTTTCAGCATTGATTTCAGGCACTACAAGCGGCACATCGTCATACATTCTCCAAGCAGAAGAATTGTCAATCACCGTTGTACCTTTCTCAGCAAACAAAGGAGCATATTGTTTTGATACACTGCCACCTGCAGAAAAGACTGCAAAATCACAAGATGAAGCAATAGCAGTTTCAATACTTACAACAGTTAATTCTCTTCCTGCAAATGCGATTTTCTTTCCAACACTCTTTTGAGAAGCTGCGGCAATTATTTCTTCGTTTGCAAAACCTCTTTCTTCCAAAACTTGCAACATTACGCTCCCAACAAGACCTGTTGCACCAACAACTGCTATTTTCATACTATATCTTTATTGTGTCTTATTCGTTTGAAAATTCCTTAATGTAACTTCTGTAAGCAGCAAATACATTTGCTCGAGATATGAATCCTAAATACTTACCGTCATCAACCATAACGATGGTATATCTGTCCGAACCAATGAATTTTTGAACTACCTCTTCCAATGGGTCTTTTATATCGGCTATAAACAAAGGCGAATATCTTACATAGTTATCTGCATTTATTATATTGTAATATTCAGGTCTGAAAAGCAATTTCCGAACATCGTCAAGAACAATCACACCCTTGAAATAACCATCTTGATCTACCACAGGGAAGAAATTTCTGTTGCTTTTCTCTACTGCATGAACAATATCTATTAGTTTAGAACCAGGAGATAGTTTAACAAAGTTTGTTTCTATCAAGTTCCTTTTATCGATAAAGTGTAATGCTGTCTTGTCTTTGTTGTGTGTCATCAAGTCTCCCTTTTGTGCAAGGCTTTCTGCATAAATCGAATACTTGGTTAATGGTTTTACAACGACGTATGCAATTGTTGTAGCGATTAACAAAGGCGTGAAAAGGGCATATCCACCTGTTATCTCTGCGATAAGGAAGGTGGCAGTCAAAGGTGAGTGCATCACACCTGCCATTACAGCTGCCATTCCGACCAAAACAAAATTGCTTTCTGCCACTTCAAACAATCCTGTCATATTTACAACCTTTGCAACAAAGAATCCGCAAAAACCACCAATGAAAAGACTTGGAGCAAACGTACCTCCTACGCCTCCGGCAGCACAAGTTATTGCAGTAGCAAAGGCTTTTAAGAAAATAATCGCAAGCAATACAAATAAGAAAATCAAGTCATTATCCACATAAGAGTAAAAGAAACTATTGTGGAACATAGAATCGGAGTTGTTATTCAACAAATCTGTCAATGCTTGGTAACCTTCACCAAACAAAGGTGGGAAAAGATATACCAAAATACCTAATCCGATACCTCCGATTACTATTTTACGAGTTCTATTCCATTTGGAGAATTTTTTAGAAACAAGTTTGTTTATTTTCAAAAAGTAAAGCGCTACAAAGGCAGCAACAATGCCCAAAAGGATAAAAGGAAGTATTTTGTTTAACTCAAACAATGAATCGATTTTGTAATAGAATTGCACTCCTTGTCCGAAGAAAAAATAAGAAATAATTGCGGAAGAAACTGCTGAAATCAACAATGGAGTTGCCGCAGTCATCGTTAGGTCAATC
>JAGBSA010000208.1 GCA_017632095.1 Bacteroidales bacterium
AAGGTTGGTTGTAGGGTTGCGGTTCAGTTTGGCAAAAAGAAAATACACAGTGGCATTGTAACGGAAGTTCATAATCGCGTTCCACATGTTCATAGCGTAAAATTCATATTAGATTTATTAGACAGAGAACCAATTGTCTCTAAAAGCAATCTTGATTTCTGGCAATGGATTGCAGATTATTATGCGTGCTATATTGGAGATGTCATGGTAGCTGCCCTTCCTGTTGCATTCCGTCTTAAAAGCGAGACGAAATTAATTGTATCCCCAGATTTTAGTGGAAGTGCAGAAGAATTGAATGCTGATGAAATTCTCATATTAGACTATATTGATAAAAAGAAATCAGCAGACATAGACTCACTTTCAAAAATAATTACCGTGAATAACATCATTAGTCTGGTGGGAGGACTTTTGAAAAAACAGATTCTTATCTCTGATGAACAGCTTTATGATAAGTATAGCCCAAAATTGGAAGATTTTCTGATATTTGGAGAAAACTGTAAGACGCAAGACCAACTTAGAGAACGCATTGGAGAACTTGAATCGAAAAAAGCTTGCCAAAATCAATTGGAAGCCCTTATGAGATTCACAGTTGCTTATAATAAAAACGGATTTGTTCGAAAACGTGATTTCCAAAAAGAAAATGAGAATTTGATTGGTGCTTTAAAGGCTCTAATCAAGAAAGATATTCTATCGATAGAGCAACTGGCTTTCAGTAGATTAAAAAATCGAGAAAGCAGTACGCAGGTCGAAAACATCATTTTCAACGAAGAACAAAATAATGCTTTTAATAAAATTAAAGAATCTTGGAATGAGCGTCCTATAAGCTTGCTTCATGGTGTTACAGGCAGCGGCAAGACTGAGATTTACATAAAACTGATAGACGAAGTTTTGAAAGAAGGTAAGCAAGTCTTGTTTATGCTTCCTGAAATAGCATTAAGCATTCATTTACTCAATCGTTTGGAAAAATATTTCGGCAATAAAGTTGGCGTTTACCATAGTCGATTCTCAAAAGATGAAAGAGTAGAGATTTGGAACAAGGTAAAATCTCCACAAATCGAAAATAGCTATAGAATAATTGTAGGTTCAAGAGCATCACTCTTTCTTCCGTTTACTGATTTAGGGCTTATTATTGTTGACGAAGAGCATGATATGGGATTCAAACAAACAGAGCCCGCTCCAAGATATAATGCTAAAGATGCGGCTCTTTACCTTGCTCACACAAATGGTGTTAAAGTTGTTCTCGGTTCAGCCACTCCGTCTATTGAATCTTTTTTCAAAGCAGAAACAGGCTTGTTTAATTATGCGCAATTGACAAAACGTTATTCGGATTATCAGCTTCCGGAAATTCAAATTATTGATTTGAAGCAATGCCATCAACAACACAAAATGTATTCTTTCTTTTCGGAGCCATTGCTTCAAAGCATACAAGAAACATTACAAGCAAAACAACAAGTGATTCTTTTTAAGAATTTAAGGGGATTTGCATCTACATTACGCTGTGAGGTATGCGGTTGGGTGGCTAAGTGTCCTAATTGTGATGTTTCTTTGACTGTACATAAGCATAGCGGAAATCTGAATTGTCATTATTGCGGTTGTGATATTCCTTTGATAACAGAATGTCCTCAATGCCACAGTCATTCCCTCAGAATGTTGGGTAACGGTAGCGAAAAGATAGAAGAAGAAACTCAATACTATTTTCCAAATGCCAAAGTTGCGAGAATGGACTTGGATACGACGAGAAGCAAAGATGCCTATCAGAAAATTATCGACGAATTTGAGAAAGGAGATATTGATATTTTGTGTGGCACCCAGCTTATCAGCAAAGGATTTGACTTTTGCAACGTTGGATTGGTTGGAATAATAGATGCAGATGCTATGTTGCACAATCCAGATTTTAGATCTTACGAAAAATGTTATTCTCTTTTGACTCAAGTTGCCGGACGTTCGGGACGAAGCGAAAAAAGAGGCAAAGTAATTATCCAAACCTTCAATCCATATCATCAAGTCTTCAAAGACATTTCACAAAATAACTATAAGGGAATGTATAACAACCAAATAGTCGAACGAAAACTATTTCGCTACCCTCCTTTCTATCGTTTGATTCGCATAAGTCTTCAAAGCAAAACAACAAATGAGCTAAATGAATTTGCTGATATTTATGCACAAAAAATCAAAGTCATATTTGGTGGTAGAATTTTAGGACCTGAGTACCCTCCTATCAGCAAAATAAGAAACCTTTACATCAAAAACATACTTCTAAAGCTTGAAAAGAACGTATCTTACGCAAAAGCAAAAGAAGAAATCATGAGATTGAACGAAGAAATCCTTGCTTCATATCCTAGCAAGCAGTTCAAAATCATTGTAGATGTTGATCCACAATAAGCGTTTTGAAAAATTAAAGTAGTAAAAACAAATTAGGATTGCTTCGAAAGCAAACAAACGGCATATGCAGCAATGCCACTGCTGTTTCCAACAAAGCCTAACTTTTCTGTTGTGGTAGCTTTGATTGTCAAATCTTCCTTATCCAAGCCAAGAATCGAAGATAAACATTCTTGCATTTGGTCTATATACTTGCCAACCTTAGGAGCCTGCAAACAAATTGTTGAATCAATGTTTTCTATCTTAAATCCCTTATTCTGCACCTTAGAATAAGCATCAGCAAGCAAGGCTTTGGAGTCAATACCCTTGTATTCGGCATTGCTATCCGGGTACTGAAAACCTATATCCCTCAAATTAGCAGCTCCAAGCATAGCATCGATTATCGCATGTATCAAACAATCAGCATCAGAGTGTCCTACACTGCTCAGATTCGAAGGAACAATAATTCCTCCCAAAACAAGCCCATCACCTTCTTTCAATTGATGAACATCATATCCTATACCGACTTTCAATTTCATTGTTTCGACAAGATTATAAATCAAATGACAACGATACTCTCAAAGTATTCTTCAATGGATTGTTGTTCAAGGCTGCCGTAGAGATAAGATAACTAATATCTAATCCCATTACGTTATATTTCAAACCTGCTCCCAATGTAAGATATTGACGAGCTCCTTTATTAGCTGCTTCATAGAAATAACCGGTACGAACTGCCAGCATCTTATTGTACCAATA